>JARBUM010000180.1 GCA_029239675.1 Pelosinus sp.
TCCGCTGTCGATGTCGTTGTTTCTTCTGCCATTTTTGATTCCTTCTTTCTTTTATTTAAAATAATATTTTCTATTAGCACCGGTATTGATTTTTCTACCAGTTTTATCACATAAGGTTTTAAAAATTCAATGATTGCTGTTAAGTATGTCATTTTGTTCAGCTCCTTCAAGAAGCGATAGAGCTAGCAATTTTACCATATCCACCGTCAAGTATTGCATTGCGAAGTCGCATAGGATCTATACAACCAGCTTTAATATCCGGTAATATATCTAATTTACCTGCCCTAGCTAATCTTGTACCTAATTCACTGCAATCCATTACCCAGTCGTTGTCAGGCATCTCAATTCCTAACAGATCAAATATTCCTGCTCGTAAGCAATCCGTATAACCGTACGGTGAACCAAGTAACTTTCTAGCTTCGGCTTTAAAGCCTTCAATATCTGGTATTTCTACCTCGATAAATTCTGCGTATGGGTTGTTATCATATTTATCTGGATGATGTAGCCAAACCCCCGGATACGGATCTATTTCTTCCCTTTCTCCTGTACTTTCTAAAATACCGTCAAATATTTTTATAGCTACATGAGACTTGTCCCCGCCGGAGACACCGGTTATGAGCTTGTCCACTTTACTTTGTCCACCTACAAAGACAAAGGTTACTTTCATCTATCCCTCCTCCTTTCATTGAAAATAGTCAGTTACACCACGAGCAATTGCTCGGGCAAAATCGTCTAATTGATTCGCTAACAAACTTTCATCGTTTTCGTTCGATATAAATGCTGTTTCAACTAAGCAGGCTACACAATCGGTATGTTTTAACACATATAACGCTTTACTTTCCTTTACACCGCGATCAACAGTTCCTAAACTGTTGATTATTTGTTTTTGTATGCACTGTGCGAGCATTGCCCCTTGACCGTTTAGATCGTAACAATATGTTTCTGTTCCTTTTGCTTCAGGATTCGCTGCAGAATTACAATGCAGTGACACAAATAAATCAGCACCAAAATTATTGCTGGCATTTGTAATATCAAACAGCTCGTTTTCCTGTACTTCCAATACTTCATAG
The DNA here is from genome assembly GCA_029239675.1 of Pelosinus sp. GTDB lineage: Bacteria > Bacillota > Negativicutes > DSM-13327 > DSM-13327 > Pelosinus. Next base: position 1,071 of record JARBUM010000180.1, read on the forward strand.
CCAACATTGCGTAGATACTGAGCCACTTTCTGCATAAGATTTTTTGTTACGTCTGCTTCTTGTAGATAGCTGCCACATGCACCACTATCTAAGCCAGGGTAATGTCCTCCGTTTACACAAATTTTCATTGATAAAATCTCCTTTCCAAATTAATGAGGTAAAGCAGCATATAAAGCAATGAGCGTTGTTACTAACCATGCTATTATGCCTGCAATGTTCGTCTGTTTCTTCTCGCGTTCTTCCAGCATTGTTTCTACTCGTGCCAAGCGATCAGATAGATTGTCAATTTTGTTAAAAAGTCTTTGAATTACATCATCACCCACGACTCCCTCTCCCTTCCAAATTCATCACCTATATAAAGCCTCCTAATATAATAAGTTCCTAAAGAATCAATTTTTAAACGGCAAAAAAAAAAATAGACGTTCTTCACGTCTAAAATTATTCTCCTACCCTATTCAATTATGCACCTTATAAATTTATAATTATTGTATTCATTATTACGATAAATTTTTGAGTAACTCACATAGCTGCCTTTTTATTGGTGCTTTCTAACCCTTGGATATATATCTCCACCAATGACACTTTATAGAGACCGTCTCCTCGGTTTGATTCCCATCTCTAATAATTCATTATCTAATTTCGCATAGGTAAGATCTCTAAACTCTTCGAATGAAATGTCGTCAGCTATTTCAGTGACATGACCAGCTAGCGAAAGATTATATACATTAACTTCCTCTTGCCGCTTGACCATCACATATTCTTTCTTATCCATATCTATAAGCAATTTAACTGTAGTATCAGCGTTCTCTACTTCCTCAGCAATAATCGTGTCATTTGTTGTTTTATAGATTCTATACATTTACAGAACCTCTATTTCCCCAAAAAACAAATCTTGTCCCTTGTAAATAGAACGAACCACTCCCATTGGTTGTGGCGAGGAGGCTTCCTCGCCACATGCTGGTGCGATACTTTGACCATAACTGTTTACTACTTTGTACTGATACCAATTTTATATCCCCCTTCATCATTCTGTAGGAGGTTTCTTCTATCCGCTGATGCAGATAGAAAAAACCAACATACAGTTTGTTTCAGGGGAAATCAAAAAAGCACATGCGAGGTTTTATTCAACCTACACATGCGCTATACTTCATCTTGATTGCATGCAGACGCTAAGCCTCTGCCAAAACTTCAATCGTATTATGCCGAATGAGCCATCGCCCTTGTTTTCAAGGGAAAAGCACGGTATAATAAATTGTCGTCGTAGACAGCTAGCTGTTACGTGTAGGTGCCTAACCACCTGCTCGTGCCTGAGAGTGTTCCCGCACTCTTAGGACACGGCGATTTTTTAATTTCCACCTATTATTAGTATATTACATTTCTTGGAGATTGCAAGTAAAAGTAAACTAAAACATGATTTTTTATTGTAAAAATCATGTTTTTTTATTATATTCCACCAATTTATTTCCATCGTTATAAGGCTTGAAAAAAACAGTAAGGAAAAAGGCGATAATTAAGTACATTTTAATGTACTAGTTATCGCCTTTTTAATCTAATTACTAGAGTTCAAATACTTTAAAACTAATAATTTTTTCAAATATTAAATACTCTTTACTAGCATCAATTACATCGTCAAATTTGTAGCAGTTATCACCTGCTCTACCAGTACCATTAATCCACTGAATAAATTTATCAACCTCAGTTTGTGTTACCTTGTATTCTCGTTCGCTGGAATCGTTCATTGTAATTTTAAGTAAAATATTTCCCGTAGTTGGAGTCGGCGGTGTCACTGTTCCTTGCGGAGAATACGGTTTTAATTCCCCATTTTCATCAATATCGATGGCAATGAACGTGCAATATTTTCCATCCTCTAGGTTAGTAATAGCTACACTATGTTCGCCTAAAGATAAATTTTCAATTTCAAAAACTAAAGCACCACAAATAATGGTTGGTCCATACACAGATATATTGTGTGTTTCTTTATCAATAACTATTTCTACATTATTACTATCATGATAATTATATGCACCAATAAATCTCAACTTAGTGCCAATAAAATTAAATTTTACCTGGTCATCCTTTTTTGTAGTTGTGTATCTGTGACCATTATAATATAAACCATCCTCACTATACGACCAAGTATCAGAATAACTTATATTAGAATCAGTATCATCATACCTTTTCCACCCAATCTCCGGTGCTGTTAATTGTTGTCCTACTATTGCCATTTTATTACCTCCAAATTTAATTATTATTTTTGTAAATTCAATATAACCAAGGAACTCTTATATTTAATTGTATTTTTCCTGTATATCGACTTTCACTTATATACATTCTTGCGATTGCAATTTTTAAACGTATGAAAGAAAAAATTTTTTACTCATTTTTACGTCTATGCAGAGGACTACCAGCCAATGTATAAATGTAAAATAAAAAGAGTGAAGATTTCGCTTCACTCTCAAAGCAAAAAATTATTTACCTATCGCTAAATAACGAAAGCCAGTATCTGCATACGACCCTTGATGCATGCCCCAAACTCTAAATTGCGTATTAGAAACAGGCAATGTTGAAACAACATGTACACCTGGACCAGCATCAGTAGCCAATATTTGATAGCATTCAGTAACAAATGGTATTGGAAATGTAATTAAAGTTCCAGTTGCACCTGCAGCGGCCGGACATGTTTCATTCCCCCACTGTAATACCAGTCCACTCGGTAATTTTTGATAACCTTTACTAGCAAGACTAGCCCCAAATTGATCATTTGAGCCCGTTCCGTCTATACTAGGAATCACACTCGGATCAAATTTACCATCGTTACCTAATACAGCAAATTTGCCAATATCCTTTTTCCCTTCTGATACAACTACAAATTCTTCGTTAACGTTTACTGTTCTTGACATATAAATTTCCTCCTAAAATATTAATATTTATGAAATTCCTATTTAGCCTTAATTAGATAAATAACAGCTTTATTAATAGGTCTGTTTTCATTTGCTGTAGGCACTATTTTTGATGCATCTAACCATAGTGGAAAATATCCTTGCCCACCAGTAGTATAATCGCGACTATTTAAATCACTTACGCCCCAGCCGTAGGTACTATCTTTGGTAGCATAAAAAGCACCACCAGTATGTTGTAAATGTGATTGAGTGAACTGAATTGGGCCTATATTACCGTAAATATTTCTAATTGAATCCCCTTGTAATTCGCCTAATGCGCCAGAAGAATGAATAACTGCTCCAAAATGATTACTAGTCACACTTCCTGCACCTCTTAAAAAGCATCCTTGATAGTCAGGAACAGT
>JARBUM010000004.1 GCA_029239675.1 Pelosinus sp.
GTCCTTTTCCTCGGCTGAGAAGCCTTTATAAGCTGCCTTATATACTTCGTCTGAAATATTGCTAAACTTTTCTTGCATTTGTTTCCCTTTACTGGTAAGTATAATATAAGTAACTCTCTTATCTAGTTGGTTCTGTTCCTTTATTATATAGTCAAGCTCTACTAATTTATTTACTAATGGTGTTAACGTTGATTTATCCTTACCAATGATCTCAGCAATTTTTTTCATTGATAACTTTCCCTGGTTTTCAAACAAAGCTGTGAGAATATTCCCATGAGAAGGAATCAAGTCATGTAACCCATTTTCCTGTAATTGTTCTTCAATAAAACGTACCATTTTCTGCTTCGTTCTACTTATAAAGTAAACTATATATTTATCTTTCATATAACAACCTCAATTACACAATTTGAATAGATCTAATAACTATGTAATTATAATCTTACATAAAATCACATGTCAACACAGAAATATCTTCAAAAATCGATATAGTTTGACACAAAACTATCATCTGATATAATGTTTGGTATCAAACTAATTATAGAAAGGATTGTGAATATATGTCTATCGATAAATTCAAAGCCATGTTAGTAACAGAGTCTAAAGAGAATGAATTTTCCAGGGAAATTGTTTTTAGAGAGATTAGCACTCTTCCTGCTGGCGATGTTCTAATTCAGGTAAAATATTCTTCATTAAACTATAAAGATGCTCTTTCTGCCTCCGGCAATAAGGGCGTAACTAGAAAATATCCTCATACTCCAGGCATTGATGCTGCAGGTATTGTTGTGGAAAGCAAAAATGAGAATTTCCATGTTGGCGAGGAAGTGCTTGTTACAGGATATGATTTAGGTATGAACACTTCTGGGGGCTATGGCCAATACATCCAGATTCCTGCTGACTGGGTTGTCAAATTGCCTGAGAACCTTTCACTGAAAGAGAGTATGGTGTATGGCACCGCCGGCTTTACGGCTGCTCTTTCTGTCTATAAAATGATAAGTGGAGGCATTACGCCAGCTTCCGGTAATATCTTAGTAACGGGAGCAACTGGTGGCGTAGGCAGCATCGCTGTGAGTATTCTTCACAAACTTGGTTATAATGTCATTGCGGCTACTGGTAAACCAGAAGCAAAGGATATGTTATTAAAAACAGGGGCCAAGGATATCATTCTTAGGGAAGAGCTAGATGATAAGTCTGGTAGAATCCTTTTAAAAGGAAATTGGGCTGGCGTAATCGATACCGTAGGCGGAAATATGCTAGCAACAGCGCTAAAGTCTACTAACTATGGTGGAAGCGTCACTTGCTGCGGCAATGTGGCTTCTCCTGAATTATTAACCTCTGTATACCCATTTATTCTAAGGGGAATTACTCTGTATGGGGTGGATTCGGTAATGTGCCCTATGGATTTAAGACTAGAGCTGTGGTCTTTGCTAGCAAATGAATGGAAACCTCATAACTTAGAGCAAAATGTCGAGGAAGTATCCTTAGATGGCTTAAATAAAAAGATTGACTTAATTCTACAAGGAAAAATTCAAGGTAGAACCATTGTTAATCTTGGTTTATAATCTTCATTTCCTATAAAAAACGAGGTACGGCACTAAAATGCCGTCCTCGTTTTTTTATCCGATGACCAAGTTGCTCTAAGACTCCCATCTTTTATACGTGGGAGTCAAGAGCAACTTGGTCCCTGGACAAGTGCGACTAAGATTCAGATGGAGTCAGAACTCCACCTGAATCAAGTCTTCTTTATAAATTAACCTTACAGGATTCATTTGAGAAATACTCAATAATCTCTCGGCGACGAATGATTCCGATAAAAATTCCACTATCATCCACCACTGGGATAAAGTTTTGCGTAATGGCCAAGCAAAGTAGTCCTTCCATTTCTGCATCCACTCGCACTGGATTATTGGTCATCCGCCAGGGAATATCTTTAATCATGACCCGTTCCGTATCGGCAAAAGTTAAATCTGGGGTATTTTTCATTTTCCACAGTAAATCCCCTTCCGTAATGGTCCCGGCGTATTTACCATGTTCATCAATAAGAGGAACCGCTGTATAGCGATGATACTCCATTTTTTCTAGCGCCTGTCGCATAGTCGAATTCACAGGCAGATGAATTACTTCATTTTTAGGAATCAGAAAGAATGCAATATTCATGTAACGCGCTCCTATCTTTTACTATTATGCTGATTATTAATATACTTTTACATTTTTGCATAAAATCCTTTTCCATTTCTCATGTTGGTATTATTTACCTATATGTATCCAAATGCTCTAATGTCCTTCTATCTGGCAAGGCCTCCTAATCGGGACAAGCTTAGATCTTTCTTGCTTTATGCAAGCTTTCCTCTAAGAGGCATGGTAAGTGGAAGAGTAAGAAGTACAATAAAAGCAATCATTATGACAGCAGTCTCTATACCAACCATATCACTTGCCAATCCGTAAAAGAAGGGAGAAATGGCTCCTGAACCAATTGTCGCTGTATAAAAAATAGCAAAAGCCTGCTTACATCCTTCTTCCGAAACCAGTTCAGGAACACTGCCATACAACACGGATGAAGTGCCATTTAAAGCCACTCCTAGAATAGGTGAAAGTACGAGAACAGGCACTAGGGGGAAAAAAAGTATGCCCAAAATACAAAATGTCGTTATAATCTCCGTAGTCACTACCGTTCGAAGTATGCCAAATTTCGTAGCTATTCTTCCACATACATATTTACCTGTAGCACCTCCTGCAAATACAAGGGACAAAGCAAGACCGATCGTACCTACCTCCCCACCTTTTTCTAATAATAAAAAGGGGAAAAAGGTGAGAAATCCCATCCGAGTTGCGCTATCAATCACCCCTATCATAGATAGAGACCAAAAGGGCTGATTTCCCTTCCATGCAAAACAGCCCAATGCTACCTTGTTTTTTATATCCTTACCAATCGAGGGCTTTTGGTGCATATCTTTATTAACTAATACGATAATGAATACACTTACCACACCAAGAGTGCCCAGTAAATGGCTTGCTGTGGCCCAGTCAGATTGGGTGATTAAAAAGGCTGCTGCTCCTGGCAATAGAAGTTTTCCTAGATCACCAGCTACATTAAAGGTACTAAGAGCAGTTCTACGATTGGCTTTATCAAGATAGGCATTAGATATTAAGGAAGAGGATAAAGGATGTTGTACACTTGCTCCTAAACCTCCAATTACGAGTAAACAGCCTAAGACTATGGGAGTTGCTGTCCAGCCAAGCATGAAGACAGCGACACTTGTCACAACAATCCCGAGTAATAATAATCTAAGCTCACCTACACGGGAAGCAAGAAAACCTGCTGGTACTTGGAATCCAGCCATAGTACCAGAGAACATGGTTTTCAGAAGACCAATTTCAGCAAAGCTTAAGGAAAACTGAAATTGCCAAATGGGAAAGAAAATATATAACATGTCAGAAAATCCATCCTGTATAAGATGAGCTAGACATCCCGTAAATAATATCTTCTTGCCTTTTACCCTTGCTTTATCATCAAAATCTTTATCCATTCTCGTTCCTTACCTTTCTTCTAATCCGCGACTCACTTACGTAGATAGTAAGTAATCAGATAAGCCATTGTTAATATTAGCATTTTCTGCAATTAACATTAATAAAGTACGCATTGCTAAAGTAAATGTTTTATCTTTATGAAATATTACCGAAAAATCAATCTCCAATATGGGTGCGTCACGAAATTCATGGAGAGTTCCATCCTCTAAATGAGATCGAACCAAGATTTCTGGCAACACGCCAACCCCTAATCCATTTAAAACGGCCTGCCTAACTGCCTCAGAATCGCTATATTCTAAAATGGGTGTTATCGTTCTCTCCCTTAAGAATTGATCATATTTCGTTCGATAGATACTTCCTTGTTTTAATGCAATAAAAGGCAATCTCCACATATTGTGACCATATGTATTGAGAAGGTTTGTATGTGCAACCCATAACAATTTTTCGACCACAACGTTAAACTGTAGAACCCTACTATTTGACACATTGTCGTGAACAAGAGCTAAATCAAAGCTATTATCTAAGATGCCTTTAACAGCTATCGGAATATCGAAGCAATGTTCGATACTTACCGATACATTAGAAACCCGTCCTTGGAACTCTCGCAGGATGGGCGATAGTGTATGGGCCGCCACTGCAGTGCCAAGGCCCACTTTAATGTTCCTATCATGTGTGAATTCTTGTACGGTTGCTTTTGCTTCCCCGTATAGTAACAATAGCTTTTCAGCATACGTAGTCAAACGAAGACCGGCTTCAGTTATATATAATTTTTTACCTACTCGTTCAAATAACAATACCCCGAACTCTTCTTCCAGTGTTCTAATTTGAGCTGTCACCGTCGGTTGGCTAAAATTCAGCTGATCTGCAGCTTGCGTTACATTTCCGATTTTTGCGACTAAGAGAAAAGTTTGCAATAGCCGTATATCCATCTAATTGACACATCCCCCGAATTTCACTTCTTTCTTATTGTAGTACAATGATTCCGCTCTGACAAATCAATCTCCACTGCCCTAACTTTTCTCTCTCTTTATGATACCCCTCTCTTCATAAAAACAGAAATTGGATATATCTATTGCCTCAATAGGCTTTCCCTATTGTGAACAACGTGTAGATTAGGATTAAAAGAAAGGAAGACCCGCTTTTCTTTTTCACGTACAATGTTTTCATAGAAACACATACGTCTAGAAGAAAGCAGGTCTACTTTTGTTATCGATAGTATAATCTTAAGATTTTAGATTTCAATAAGCTCATACTGTTTAGTACCAATACCAAGTTTCTCAGCATGATCAAGGCAAACCATCCAGTTTGTTTCAGGGTGAGCAATGCGGAAATGATCACACTCACCCTGGGCACAGTCTTTATTTTTTAGTTGTTCACCTAAATAGCTGTCCGAAATAGCAGGTGCTTGGTTCGCCATATCAGCACAGGCCATATCCAAGGCAACAGGATCAAAGGAGGCAAACATACCGATATCAGGAATAATTGCTACGTCATTTTCTGCATGGCAATCACAGAATGGTGCTACATCAATTACTAAACTGATATGAAAATGTGGTCTACCATTTAAGATCGCACAAGTGTATTCAGCAATCTTTTTATTAAGAACATCGTTAGATTCATCCCAAGCCGCACCAATCGCATTAAAATGACAAGCTCCTATACATCTTCCACAGCCAACACATTTAGCATGATCGATCTTGGCCTTCTTGTCTGTAAGGCTTATGGCACTATGAGCGCAAATTTTTACACAAGCTCCACATCCTACACAAGTTTTAGAACTTATACGAGGCTTACCATCACTGTGCATTTCCATTTTTCCGGCTCTTGAACCACAACCCATGCCAAGGTTTTTCAAGGCACCGCCGAATCCCGTAAGTTCGTGGCCCTTAAAGTGATTCATGCTAATAATAATATCTGCATCCATCACGGCGCGCCCAATTTTTGCTTCTTTCACATATTCACCACCTGGTACGGGAACATATGACTCATCCGTCCCTTTTAACCCGTCACCAATAATGATTTGACAGCCTGTCGTAAATGGATTATATCCATTCTCATAAGCTGCATCCAGGTGTTCCAGGGCATCTTTACGTCTACCTACATACAAAGTATTACAATCTGTAAGAAAGACCTTGCCACCCAATCCTTTTATTACATCTGCAATTACTTTAGAGTAATTAGGTCTAAGGTATGCCAGATTGCCAGGTTCACCAAAATGTATTTTGATTGCGCTAAATTTCTCCTTAAAGTCAATTTGTTCAATTCCAGCTTTTTTAACTAGTCGCTCCAGTTTCTGCAGCAAATTCATATTAGAAGTTGCTCGCATATTTGTAAAATAAACCTTTGATTTTTCCATAATATCCTCCTCTTACTCTTTAAGCATATCGAATACGTATATTGTACTCCTTCGTTCCTACCCCAAGTCAACACTTTATTTATGTATATTTCTTTCACGTTAGGTCAACACCACGTAGAAATAGCTTTCACACAACGTGGAATATGGCTCCACTAACAAACGGCAGTAGCCATATTAGCCAAACGATTAAACTATAACGATGAAACTTTACGATCCAGCTTTCTTTGCTATTCATAATAATGACTGTCGCCCAACAGGTATGTAGCAGCATCAAACTAAGTGCAATGGTACCCGTAAGACTATGGAAGTCACTAGATATAGGTATATAATGCCATAGAATACTGTCTTGTATGTGTTTCTTCGCTATTTCTCCCATAGCTGATGTTCCTATAATATCACAAACAATCCCTAACCAGAATAGGAGTACATGTCCCCATTTCAATTTGCCTTGTATCTTTTCACTCCAAACTCCAATTGTATATAATACAAAAGCAAAATTTATAAATACTATCCCATACGACATTATGATTCCGCACTCTCCCTTCTGCCCTTATCCCAAAATGTCCTTTCGTCTCTACCCCCATTTCACGATAGGTATACTACTTAAGAATAATACATGCTTGCCTCTTCTCGACTGTATGATCTCCATATTTAAATGTTCTCTAACCTTCAAATATTCCCTTAACAATCGCCCTAGCCCATTGCCAATAATAAGGGAATGAGAAAAGGTACTATTGTTGTAAGTATGAGACCACTAACGAAAGCAATCATTGCAGTAGATGTATCTGTCATCTTCGCAATAATCGGCAAGGTAGAATCCATAGTTGTCGCACCGCCAGGAGCAATTGCAACAATTTTCCCAATATGTATGGCTAGAAAGGGAATTAAAACAAAGGCCATTAATTCACGAAAAACATTCGCTAGAAAGGCAATTGCCCCTAACTCTGCGTTATAAAGTTGGGTAATTAGCACACTAGACAAGCTATACCACCCGAATCCTGCTCCTACAACTAACACTTCTTTGAGTGACATAGCAAAAAACAAACTGGCTAATGATGCCCCCAAAAGACTCCCCCCTGCAATCGCTAAAGGCACTAACAATATACGTAATCCTATTTCTTTTATTTTCATTAATTCACGGCGGTTATGCCCTATGCTAATTCCTACACCAAACAGCATGGCCGCCAAAATGTAGGTAACTACTTTATCCAGCACCTCAGTGATCATAAAGGATGGCAACATCCATCCAAGCGCAATACCTGCTAATACCGCTGCCACAATACAGCCAATCATCTTCATAGTTCTTCTTCCTTTATCTTGTCGGATTCTAAAAAGTCACATTTGGATGCCACTAACCATAAGGCCAATATGCTGCCAACAGTACTTAATGCTGCAATGACCATTGCTTTCCAGCCCAATACGGTTAAATTCGCAATTAGTTCCTGATTACTGCCAATTCCTATTCCTACTGCGATTAATAAAATAAATACAATCATCATCACGATCCTATCCAAATACCCAACCCACGCTTCCTTAATCAAATTACTGGCCCCGAGTAAACAACCCGCCAGTAAACTCATTATTACAACTTCCAATTAAGTCCCTCCGTTCTATGCTTTTAATCTATTATAATATAAATACAACAGCCCTACCCAAAATTTTTATTTTGAATAGGGCTAGATAATTACATATGTATCTATTTCCATTCTGACTGAAGTATGGAGACATTGAGCTCTTCTCTAACTGAACACCTACTACAAATGAGCATTGTATCAGCTACTAGCTTCGTCGAGTTTCTTAATATCTTCAGGGGAAAGCCTAATATCAACAGCCTTAGCAATTTCTGAAAGCTGAACAACACTAGTGGCACTAGCAATGGGAGCAGTAATACTTTTTCGCTGTATTAGCCAAGCTAGTGAAATAACAGCAGGAACAGTATGATGTAAGGCAGCTATTTCATCTAATGCCTTTAGGATACGGAAGCCTCGTTCATTAAGATACTTAACAATTCCAGCACCTCGTGCACTTTTACCAAGATCCTCTGCAGAGCGATATTTACCTGTCAAGAATCCACTGGCCAAAGAATAATAGCTAATAACACCCACATTTTTTTCAAGGCATAAGGGTTCCAGATCCTTCTCAAAACCCTCACGCTCGTATAGGTTATAGTGAGGCTGCAGTGATACATAGGCAGGATATGCCTTACGGCTGCTGACCTCAAGAGCCTCCGCTAATCTTTTTCCTTCATAGTTCGAAGCACCTATCATACGGATTTTCCCTTGTTTAATCAGCAGATCATAAGCATAAAGTGTTTCTTCTAAAGGAACATCTAGATCATCTGCATGGGACTGGTAGAGATCGATATAATCCGTCTGCAGTCTTTTTAATGAATCTTCAACGGATTTTATAATGTAATCTCTATTCAGCCCTTTAGAACCATCGCCCATTTCTTTTCCCACTTTGGTAGCAAGGGTTATTTTGTTACGTTTTCCTGTGGCTTTCAGCCAATTTCCTATAATAGTTTCGGATTCACCACCGCTGTTGCCTGGCACCCAAGTCGAATATACATTGGCAGTATCAACCAAATCAAAACCAAAATCAACAAAAGCATCTAATAGATCAAAGGACTTTTTCTCATCAATGGTCCAACCGAACACATTTCCACCAAAGGCTAAGGGTGCAACGGAAATACCTGAATTTCCAAGTTTTCGTTTTTGCATCTTTGTCACTCCTTATTGATCCGTCTGGTTCATCAAAGCTAGTAATTATATTCGACTTTTCTATCTGCATTCCTGGGAGTATAGAGAAAAAACATTTCAAAACGTGCAAAGTATGAAGAACACAACGCTAACTCCAATATATTTACATAAATTGGAATTTAATGCAGCTTTTTTCTATATAATATATTCATAGTACCTTCTCCAATAAATTGTAATAGGAGGGAAAAGCATGTTCGATTTGAGAAGTGCACTGTTGATAGGAATGAACAATACGGTCCAAAAATTGGTCGATGAGTCCGATACTGCTACACGATACGGCAGAGGTTCACTAGGAACCCTAATCGCTACTCCCGCATTTGTATCCCTAATGATCGATGCATCAATTGCTACAGTAGAAGATCGGCTACCAGCAGGTTTTACAACTGTAGGAACGTCATTTGAGTTTACCCATGATGCTCCTACATGTATGGGTATGACATTACGGGTGAAATCTACCCTTGTGGAGGTCAACGGTGAAACCCTCGTTTTTGATATTGTTGCCTCCGATGATTATGGTGAAGTTGGCAGTGGAAGACACCAGCGTGCTGTTGTCAATCGTAAACGTCTCTTCGAAAAAGCAGATCAACGTATCAACAACCGCTTATGATAGTCTAACTACATTTATCTTCAATTGATTTACTAAAATCCGCCCCTGCGCAAAAGCGCCTCGGGGCGGATTCTTAGTTTATTTTATAGAAAGTAATGGCTGGCCGCTTTGTACAGGATCATTTACTTTAACAAATAGTTGACTAATAACACCGCCCTTGGCTGCAAGAACAGGATTATGCATTTTCATCGCTTCCATGATCAGTAAAGCTTGCCCCTTCTTAACAGAATCACCAACGCGTACATTTAATTCAATGATTTTACCCGGCATTGGCGCTATAACCTTTTCATTCTCGCCACTTGCGGGTAAAGCCACTTCGGACGTAGGAGCAGTACAAGAAGCTGTCTTCTTTTTCTGTACAGTAACATCATAGGACTTTCCATTCACTGTAATGGTATAGCTTGTCATGATGAACCTCCAATACATATGAGATTATTACATTCAGCTAATTCTTCGTTAACGATTAGCAAGTAAGTCTTGCCGACCTGTGAGGACCCAATTGGGCGCACTAGGCTTGATTTTAACCACTTCAAATTCTCCTGTCCCGCTAAACTCCTGAATTGCAGCTGTAATCACTGCAATCACGTATTCTTCTTCCGCTTCCACTTCTATTATCTTAGATGGTAATAGAACTTCATGGTGCTCACTACTTAGGTGCATTAGAGTCTCTCTCTGTGACCTCTTGTGTCGCACTACCCAAAAACAAATGATAACAATGGCTAGAACCAGCCATATCATCTACATTCCTCCCTTTACCCTTTACTTTGTATCTACACCCATTTTGTCCTTCTTAGATTTCCATTTACGCACAGAGAAGAAATAATAACCGAGAGTTACTACCAAGGCCAAAATAAAGGCTGTTGTGTTAATGATTCTCACCTACCTTTAATGAGTACACAAATCATGCTAGTTCTACTTAACGCCAATCAGTGCTAACATAATACCACCAGATATGGCAGTGCCAAAAACACCTGCAAGATTAGGACCCATGGCATGCATGATTAAGAAATTATACGGATTTTCTTCTAAGCCTACTACGTGAGAGACTCTGGCTGCTATTGGTACGGAGGCAATGCCGGCCGAGCCAATTAACGGGTTAACTTTCCCCCCGCTTACCCAATTCATAATTTTAGCACCGATTACTCCTGAAGCAGTCCCTCCTATAAAGGCAATTAATCCAAGAATAATGATTTGTAATGTCTTTATATTTAGGAATTTATCCGCTTCCATGGTTGATCCAACTGCCACTGTCAAGGTAATCGTAATAACATTCATTAGATCATTTGCTGCTGTACTTGCCAAACGATCCACCAGTAATACTTCTCGCAGCATATTGCCAAGCATGAGCATGGTAATTAGCGGAGCAACTGGCGGCAACAGAAGATTAACTAAAATAGCCATAACGAAAGGGAAACAAATTTTCTCAAGACGACTAACGCTGCGCCCTTGCACCATCACAATCTGTCGTTCTGCAGGAGAAGTTAAGAGCTTCATAATAGGCGGCTGAATAAGAGGCATCAAAGCCATATAAGAGTACGCCGCTACAGCAATTTGCGGCAATAAATGAGGCGCTAGTTTCATCGTAACAAAAATTGCCATGGGACCATCAGCACCACCAATAATACCAATCGCACCAGCTTCAGCTAAGGTAAAACCAAGTGCTTTTGCGCCAATAAGGGCAATAAAGATACCTAAATGAGCGGCTGCGCCAAGTATCATTAGGCTAGGGTTAGCAATCATAGGTCCAAAGTCAGTCATAGCACCTACACCTAAGAAAATAAGGGGCGGTATAATAACTAGCTCTACTCCTTTATAGGCATAGTAGAACAGACCACCAGGTTGAGTAAGATCAGATCCTGGCACATTAGCAACAATGCAAGAAAATCCAATCCCCAATAATAAAAAGGGTTCATATTTTCTATATAGCGCTAGATAAACAAGCACTGCGCCCACTATAATCATAAAAATATTGCCCCACCATAGTTGAGCCAGTCCAGTCTGTTCTGCAAGACTTACCACGAATGATACGATTTGCTCAAACATGTGCCTTCCTCCTAATGCCCACCCCTTAATTTACGATCATCAAGATAGCCAAGCTTATTTAAATAGGGGAAGAGGTATAGTACAAGACTCATACCCCAAATAATTACAAAACTTAAGAAAAAATCAATTACACTAAGAATATAGGCACCTTCCATTGTATCTGGCACTGTCATACTTCTTCACTCCTAGCTTTTTTTATTCATCTACTAATAGTACTACCATTTATAGGAAAATATGATTACTAAAAAAGTTTGTTTTTCTTATAAAATACGTAAAAAATAAGACATAGGATTATCCTTGTCTTAATAGGAAAGTCCTGCAAAGCTTTAGTTCCTTGCAGGACTCTTATTTTTTTATCCCATTAGAGTATTCCTAAGAAAGGCTTTCAATGGCCTTTTTTGCCCACTGGGAGTCTTTTAATACAGCTCTACCCACACCGATAAAATCGGCCTTTCCCTCGGCCAATATTCGCTCAGCAGCCTCAGCATCCGTAATGCCACCAGTGAGAATGACTGGAATGGACACAACCTTTTTGATTGCAGCGGTCAATGGAGCAAAATATCCTTGTTCTTCGCTACCACCTGGTATGGTATAACCAGAAAAACCGCCAGAAATATCAAGAATATCGACTCCTGCCTTCTCAAATTCCCGAGCTGCAACTAAGCTGTCTTCGATACTTGTTCCCCCTGGAGTAAAGTCTGAAGCCCCTAAGCGTAATAGAATAGGAAAGTCTTCTCCTACGGCTTCACGTACTGCAGCAATAACCTCAATGTGAATGCGAATGCGGTTGAGCACATTTCCACCATATTCATCCGTACGTTGGTTCGTCAGGGGTGAGAAAAATTGGTTCAGAAAATATCCGTGAGCCGAATGGATTTCCACTCCGTCAAAGCCAGCTTCTTTCACACGAAGAGCCGCTTTTTGAAAATCAGTTACAATCTCGGCAATTTGCTGTGTAGTAAGCTCCAGAGGCACTGATCCCTTGCGGGGATTAAGGACTGACGAGGGTCCTACTGGTGTTGTTCCTATAATATCTGGATCGGCTGCACTACCAGCATGATTAATTTGCATTACGCCCTTGGAACCGTTACTATGGATAACCTCTGCTAACTTCTTATAACCTGCTACTACACTATCATCGGCAATCGATAGTTGATGTTCATGAGCCTTTCCTGTTAATTGGATGAAGCTATGCTCAATAATAATGAGAGAGAGATACCCGCCCTCTGATTTTTCTTTATAGTAATCTAATACACCCTGACTTACTTTTCCATCCGATCCTGCTTTAGCAGTCGCCATAGGTGGCATAACCAAACGATTAGCCAGTATTAACGATCTTGCCTGCATCGGTTTAAGTAAATACGGCATCGATAAATCCTCCCTTTTAGATATGATTTCGCTGTTCTCTTGTTTCTATTCTATTTATATTGCCAATGGCATATTCTTCGATCTAGATAGTCAATCAATCCAAACAAAATCAAACCTATACTACTAAGCACTACTATACCTGAGTACATTTCCAAATAATTCACCCGCATCCAGGCATCCATAATAAAATATCCCATTCCATATTCCGTACCAAAGGTTTCTGTAAAAAACAACACAGATATTGCCGTTGCCATAGCCACCCGCACAGAGGTCAAAAATTGCGGGAAAGATGCTGGAATGAGTATTTCTCGAAAAATGTCGATGTAATTGGCCCCTAAGGAATATAGAGGATAGTATGTTTCTTTTGGTATGCTTTTTACCCCATCCCGTACCGCCACAATCACCTGGAAAATGATGATCAAGAAAATCATTACAATTTTTGATAGTTCCCCCAATCCTAGAAGCAACATCAAAATAGGTAACAAAGCAATTTTAGGAATGGGATAGGTTAGATAGACGATAGGGGATAAAGCATTATCCCATTTTACAAAGTAACCCATACATAAACCGACAGGCACGCCGATGATCACCGCTAGAAAGACCCCTGCCATAATACGCCACAAACTATAGAAACCATGGATAAGAATTTTGGACATAAAAATATTTAATAAATTCATCATTACAATCCAAGGATTAGGAATGATTGGCAGATCCGCCAAGATAGCAGCGATATACCACAAGGTTATAAAGATTAGTATGCCATAAATATACCAAATGCCCCTTCGCTTTTCTGTCATCTTGACCAATCCTCTTTTATCATTTTCCGCAGTTCTAGGCTAAGTTGGAAAAAATCCCGATGGTTCCGAATATCTTCTACGCCAAACAGCGAATTGTCAATGACCTGACTAATAGTACCGGGAATTCCAGACAAGATTACAATCTTTTGTCCTAAATATAAAGCTTCCTCTACATTATGAGTGACAAGAATTGTAGAAACCGAAGATTTTCGCCACGCAAGCAAGAAAACATTTTGTATTTCCTCCCGGGTCATAGCATCCAACGCCGAGAAAGGTTCATCCATTAACAATAAATCCGGTTTTAATAGAAAGGAACGGGCTAAAGCAACCCTTTGTTGCTGTCCCCCGCTTAATTCTCCCGGATATCGATTTTCTAATCCTGCTAGTCCTAGCTGCTGAATCAAAAAATCTAGTCCCTCCAGATCATCATTGTTCTTCTTATTCTTAATTTTTACACCTAGACGAATATTCTCCCACACATTTTTCCAAGGCAATAGTCCATAATTCTGAGGAATGAAGCCAATCCTTTGCTGTGAGGGCGTGATGGGTTGTCCGTTTATTTCTACTACTCCATCATATTTCTTGATAATCCCAGCCAATACTTTTAAAAGAGTTGACTTACCGCAGCCGGAAGGACCAATAATGGCGCAGGTTTCTCCTGCAGCAAGTTCCAAATTGATATCTTTAAGCGCAGCGTAGCGTTCTCCCCCAGCTTCATAATTGACGTTTAAATTTTTAATTTGAATCATTAGCAGACCTTACAAATCGATCATCGACCAATTCTTTATAGGTATGAACCTTTTTGATCAGTTGTCTAGATTGAAGCCATGCAACACAATCTTCAACATCTTTTACGCTAGGTGCTGCGGCTTTTTTATATTGCGGCAGAACTAATGCTCCTTTAACACTCTCAGGAAATCCACCTTTTTCAATTAACAGATCAATGTAGTTTTCCATAGGTTCTTTGGATAAATACAAGACAGCTTTATTATAGGCTCGATACATGGCCTGAATTTCTTTTTCCTTACTGTTTACGGCTTTGGCAGTAAACAGCAGAACTCCAGGATTTATGTTTAACTGATCCGAGCTATTGAGTATCTTCCCACCATTACGGACAGCAATACTTGCCATAGGTTCCGGCAGAGTCGCAGCGGCAATCTTGCTATTTTGCAACAGTTCCAACCGTGTAGGGATTTGAGGAATTATAACTTTATTAATGTCTCCTGGAGTTAGTCCGCCTTCTAACATAATTTTATCCGTTACATACTCAATGATGGTATTTTTGGATATTGCTACATCCTTACCTTTTAACTCTTTAATCGATGTAATTTTTTCGTCTTTATTGATTACCAGTTTATAACTGCCACTTGATAAGGAGGTAATAACAGTATCAAAACCACCATCCTTCGCAAAGGCTTCTGCCAGCATATCAGAAATGGCTCCGTCTAAGTTACCGCTTTGCAGGGCGCTATCCCGATCTACTGCACTTTTGAAAGGTTTTAACGTAACCGCTAGTCCCTCTTCTTTAAAATACCCTTTTTCTTGTGCAATGATAAAAGGTATGGAATCTACATCTGGCATAAGACCAATAGTAATATTTTGCAGTTGCCCTGATTTTGGCGTAGCATCTTCTTTTTTGTTGCTAGCGCAAGCTCCTAAAACAACCGTCATAGCGCATATGAGCATAAGTACAATGATTTTTTTCACTTCATGATCCTCCGTTTTAGTAATATAATCTTCTTCACCAATAATATCATACAATAGTTATCCTTTAAACAGTATTTCTATTGAATGCTTATCAGAATAGGAAACTTGACGGGTTCCAAGCTTTATAACAGGCACAAGCCTCTGCGATAGGATTGTATAACAGCAAACACCTGCAAGATTGAGCAGAAGCTCAACTGGCAGGTGTTTGCTGTTAATGATTTGGAACCCTATTTGATACGTTAGCCATTACGTAATAAACGTGCAGAATTCAAAACAACTAAAATAGCTCCAACATTATGAACAATAGCGGCAGCAACAGGACCTAGTAAGCCCATAGCCGCTAATATAATTGCAGCAAAATTGATAACATTTGCTACCACAATATTTTGCCAGATAGTTCGAATGGCTTCTCGACTTTTTTGTATTGTCTCAGGTACTCTTTTCAGATCATCGGATAGTAAAACAATATCTGCTGCTTCAATGGCAATGTCTGTTCCAGAGTATCCCATAGCAATACCAATATTTGCTTTAGCTAAGGCTGGTGCATCGTTTATTCCATCCCCGATCATTGCCACATTGAAGCCTAAACGCTGATAGGTTTCAACGTACTTTACTTTATCCGTAGGCAGTAAATCGCCATGTACAATGGGCACATTTACTTGCGCTCCAACAGCCTCTCCCACCCTTGCTGCATCTCCAGTCAACATTACTATTTTTTTTATTGTTTCACGTTTTAATGCGGCAATGATATCTTTCGCGCCTTCCCGTATAGGGTCGTGTATAACGATAATTCCTATAATAGCACTGTTAGCCCCAATGAAAACAACCGTCCCACCTGCTTGTTGGCTTTGAGTACAATAGTCTTGTTGATCTTGTGTGAGAATCACTTGCTTAGCTTCCATTAAGGATTGATTCCCTAAAAAGAACTGATCGCCATCTTTTTCAGCTAGTATGCCTTGCCCAATGACAGGTTCCCAATAGGATGGCTCAATAAAGGAAATACTGTCCTTCTCCGCCTCCTGCATAATTGCCTTCGCTAAATGATGTTCTGAACGCTTTTCAATTCCAGCTGCAATTGCCAGTAATTCATTCCTTTGCCAGCCGTTATAACAGCGAATGTCTTTCACAGATGGTTTCCCCAACGTAATGGTACCTGTTTTATCAAATAAAATAGCATCTAGCGCGCCTACTCTTTCTAATATCTCGCCGCCCTTTATTAAGATGCCGCGGCGAGCAGCAGCCCCAATGGCAGCCGCTACAGCTGTGGGGGTACTCAATAACATGGCGCATGGACAAAACACAATTAAAATGGTTACACCTCTAACAATATCTCCCGTCATTACATACACTAATACTGCAATTGCTAAGCTTAATGGCACAAACCAATTTGCCCAGCGATCAATAATTCGGGCACTAGGTGCTTTACTGGCTTGAGCTTCTTTTACCATTTTAATAATATGACCTAATGCCGTATCTTGACCAACCTTTGTTGCTACTATTTCAATACTTCCCATAGTTACGATCGTTCCACCAAACACAGTAACTCCATTATGGCATTGAGCAGGAATCGACTCACCCGTTATGGTTGCCTGATCAACAGTGGCTTTACCAGCTACAACCATGCCATCCACAGGAATTTTTTCTCCTGGCTTTATTAATAATCGATCTCCTGTTTTCACTAATTCCGCGGCAATTTCTCGCTCCGTTTCTCCCTCAATAATACGAGCTTGCAAAGGGGCTAATTCAGCAAGCTTTTTTAATGCTGTGTTTGATTTTTCTAAAGTAATATGCTCTAACATCTCTCCGATTGTCATAATAAGAGCAACTTCAGCAGCGGCAAAATATTCGCCAATAGCAATGGATGCAATGATTGCGATACTTACCAGCAGGCCTACTTTGGTGTCCCCCCGCTTATAAATAGCAACAACTGCATCCTTTATAATTGGCACTCCACCAACTACGGCTGCAATCAGAGCAGTATCAATACCTAGAATATTGGGGAGCCATTCAAGCCAATAGGCAATTAACAAGGCCCCTGTAGAGGTGATTACAATATAGTCTTGCAAATGACTTCCGTCTCCATGTTCCATGCAGCCAGAGTCTTCTGCTACTCTTATTTTCTCTATTTCACGGTTTTCATTCTTCATAAAAATCCTCTCTTCATTACTCATGCTTAGAAAGCCTCCGCATTAATTTTCTTAAGTATTTTTACTAATTGTTCATTTTCTTCACTAGAAAGAACAGAGAGTATTTGTTCGGTTAAATTAGAATGATATTGGTGATGTTCAGCAAATGCATGCTGACCTTTCTCTGTTAAAGTAATTAGATGGATACGCCGATCTTCCTTAACTGACTCCCGTGTGGCATACTCTTTCTTTTCTAATCGATCAACGGTCACCGTAGTGGTACCTGTCGTCACACCAAGATGCTGAGCAAGGGTTTTCATCTTCATTTGTCCATGATTTCCCAATATTTCGATGGCGTGAGCCTCTGAAACAGTCAAATCACTGGTTTTTATCACAGAGTTTTCCCATGAAGAAAAACCGTTAAAAAAAGTAAATAATTCATGCGTTAATTCATCCAAAGAATTCACATTCCCACTCCTTCTATATTCTAATTGTTAGATATATGTATTGTTTGATGTTCAAAGTAATTTTAATGTATTCAATTGTGTTTGTCAATTCTTTTTACTATTTGATGTATCTAATAAGAAAAACGCTACGCCTCCGTTTGCCCTCAGGCTAAAAGGCATATCCATGTTGTTTATTATAAGGGCCGATTGAATACTAATGTCATCGTGTTAATAACATGAACCTAACGCAACCTTAAAGCAACAAAATTCATCTTAAACCTATATATTTTGATAGTATCAAAAAGAGACAAGCGAAATGCTTGTCTCTTTTACTCTATGCTTTTAAAACATTCTCAATTGCTGCATGAAGTCAGTTAACTTCACCATTAGAAGCATCTTCTAATACAAAACTTTCAAAGCTTTCGATTTGACGGCGCCAGAAGAATAAAGAAGCCTGCATAATAGGGCCAAACAGAAACACGGCAACAAAAGTACCTATGGAAATCGGTCCACCGACAATCCACCCACAGAATAAAGCAGTAACTTCTAGCACTGTACGCACTACACGGATGGATTTTCCCGACATCTTAGACAACATTAGAGTCATACCATCCCGCGGTCCAGCACCAAGAGCTGTAGCCACATACATACCAGATCCCAATCCCATCAGGCAAACTCCACCTATTAACAACAGACTACTCTTCCATAGGGTATTGGCAACGGGCAGCATATGCCAGTCCAATATCCAGTTGAGACAAAATCCTATTAATAGAATGTTAACTGCACTGCCGATTTGAGGCTTTTTGCGTTCTAACGCAGCCGTTAGCAGAACCATTCCGATGCCGATAATCTGTACCCAGGTTCCAACTGATAAAAAAGTCCGTTTAGCTAAACCAATATGTAGTACGTCCCAAGAGGCCACGCCCAAATTGGCCTCTATTAAAGACGCCGCCCCTAATGATAATATAACTATGCCCCATAGAAATAGTACTACCTTTCCCATTAATACAAAAAAATTCCCTCGTGAGAAAGCTTTATCATTAAAATTATCTTCTTGTTCCATTATTATCCTTTCTCTTCCTCGTATTTACTCTAATTGTTTTAAGTTATTCATCATTTGCTGCAAAACCTTTGTAAATATTTCTAAGTCCCCTTTGTCTATATTTTTAAGCGTATTCACTTCCAACCTATCTGAAGCCAGCCGCCAAGTTGCAAATTGTTCATACGCCTTGGGTGATAAAGAAATCTTACGCTCTCGACGATCTGCACCTTCCTCTTTAATAACCCAGCCAGCCTCTTCCATGCGAGCCAGGGTTCTAGTCACCGTTGGTGGTTCAATGGCCAGGTATTCACTTAGTTCCTTCTGGGTACTGGAGCCCTTTTCATATAAACGTAAAATAAATGCCCACTGGGAGCTAAAAAGACCTGCAGTCGACAAATCTTCATTAAAACGCTTCATAAACAACCGCGCTAACTGATTCACTTTATGACCATATAAAAACATGAATATCCCCCACCTTCGAAAAACATTTACCTAGGTAAGTATTTCTTCATTATAGTGCACGACTTGCCCTAGGTCAAGTTGAAAAAAACAAAATACTTTTAGTAATATATTTTAAGGTAAGTATATACTAACACATAGAGGTATCAAGAAACTATGAAAGAAGGCGAGAATATCAAAGAGCAATCTGTAAACCATTATTACATCGAAGCACGTGCATTTTTGATTCCCTATACTCCCTTTACTCATAACTTCTGGGTATTAGCCAACTCAAAAAACGGATTAATCGATCAGCTTCATGGCCTGGCATTCAATCCTGAAACGAGGACAACAAGAGCTATCGGAAGTTCTGCTGATCTGCTGCAAGTCATTCGTAATGCAAACATCACTTGGTCATTGCAGCAAAATCAACCAATAAATAGTTGCATTACTGGCAATGAAGCAGAGGTTCGGCAACGATGGCAAGCAGCTCTAAATGCAATCCACGCGATAAATGCATTGGAACTACCCTATCCCAATTTTTGGCAGCATTTTTATAAAAAGAATAGCAATACTATTTTTAATACACTGGGACAAATTATGGGAGTTGCCTCACCCGCCCAATTACTCCCCACTTGGGCACCGGGAATTGATTTAACGATCTCCCAAGATATTATTGATCATTATCGCTATAAAGAATAGATACAGTAAAATCATGGTTGCGTATACTCTTTATGTCGCATAGTATATATCACTACGATGGATTAGGTGGTGATTGTATGACTAAAAGCCACAATTTTACTGCTCAAGATACTTGCGAAATGACAGTCGTTCCTGGTGGAATCATAGACTGTGCAAGTCATCATGCATATCTTGCAATACAGCAAGACTTTACAGCATTAAATAACTGTAACTTGGACCATCTGGAAAAGACTAGGCCTTTATCTTTTCCAATCCACATCGATGCCCTTAACCGAAGGATTACGCTAACTCATAAACCCTTATCACATGAATACCAGAATCAAATTATGCGTTTTAAATCTGCCTATACCCCGCTATTGCACTTCTTACAAATAGACGCCTTAGTTTATGAAGAGTCAGGCAACACTTGCACAACTTTATACTTTGAAAAAGATACGAATCAATTAGTAGGGTTTTGCTCAATAAAAAGCTCGTCATTAAAATTAAGAGGAAATAACATTTTAAGCCTTTGCCCTTCTATTGAAATAGCAGCATTATGTATCCACGATGAATATCGATATATGGGCATCGGACAAACAATCTTCACTCACACCATCCAGGGAATATATGCACTTAAAAAGATGGTGGGAATACAACTGGTTACACTCTTTGCTCTTCCCGAGGCCGTAGCCTTTTACCAAAAGTTTAACTTTCGCAAGTTAGAAAAGGGAATGAAAATTTTTTATTCTTCAGCCCATAAACGCTGCATCCCAATGTATTTCCCCTTACTGCATATTACTACTGACAAACAGCTACTAGTATAAGCGGCCTAGAAAAGAGGCACTACTAAGGAAAACCTTGAGGAGAGATGTTCTTGCCAACCTTTGATGGAATTACAGATATAAAAATGGTACTGTGGGATTTTGTTTTTACACATTGGTTATCGGTAGAACTATTCTCTTATAGTTGGTTCGCCATCGTGGGGAGTATGCTTGTTAGCTATATAATATTTATCTCATTAATTGATAAAAGCCGCCTAAGGGAACTCCTTCTCTATGGATCCCTCCTAGCAGTGGTATTTGGTCATATTGACGTAATTGGAACCAATACTGGTTTATGGGAATATAAGACCCATTTAATGCCATTCACACCTAGCCTTTTTCCCTTTTCTTACACGATCCACCCCATAGCCCATATACTTGTATATCAGTACACAAATTCTTGGCGAAGCTTTGCAATCTATAATACCCTCGCTACAATATTATTTGCTTTTGTAGCTCAACCTTTTTTTATTTGGCTCCAAGTCCTATGGTTTGGCAAATGGACATCTTTCTACTCCTTTATTTTAGGCCTAGCAGTTACTTTCTTTGTTAGGGCCGTAGTCATTTGGCTAGCAAATATAGAACTCAAGCATACAACAGAATCAAGCCGCACTTTTTTAATGCCAAAGTTACAGCCAGCTATGAAATTATTTCATAAAGACGATAAAAAAAAATAGTATCTACAGCACGGTGTTTCAAATTGATTAGCGAACCCCATGGTTGATTGCCATGGGGTTTGCTACACCATCAGCGGCATCAACAAGCTCCTTTTTTATATTCTCGACAATCTGTCTCCTATTTATATTCATTTTTCTTTGGTCTTGACATCTTTTACAAAAGCTTTATAATACAACATATGAATATATGTTCATATGTTAAGGAGTGATATCGTATGCAAACAAAGGAATGCCCTGAAGATATTTGTGATCAGCTGTGTGAACATCCCCAACTAATCTGTATTACAAAAAAAGAAGCAATTGCTGATGACGATGCTCAACAAGTCGCTGAAATTTTTAAATTACTTGGTGATACTACCAGAGTTAAAATATTGCAACTTCTATCTAGGCGCGAGCTATGTGTCTGCGATATTGCTGCAGTAATCGAGATGGGCCAGTCAGCAGTATCCCACCAACTACGACTATTGCGTAATGCACGCCTGGTAAGGTATCGTCGCGAAGGTAAAATGGCCTGGTATTCGTTAGATGATGAACATGTTCGTTCACTGCTCTCTCAGGGTATTGACCACATTAAACATCGATAGGAGGGGAACCATGACATTAAAAGAACAAAAAAGCGAGCAATCATTAGATAAATTAAAACCTACGTGCCAAGATAGCTGTTGCTCAGACTCTATTACTAATTTGCAACCAATCTTGTCCTGCACGTGTTGCCCTATTGACGATTCCCCTGTAGTTTCTGCCACTACTAAACAAAGTGGCTCTCTGGATGATAATTGTAATTGCTGTTCGGAAACAACTACGCCTAACGATACTGACATCATCACAAGCGACTTTAGTATTGATGGTCTTGACTGCGGGGATTGTGCCGCTAAGTTGGAGAAAGGACTAAGTAAGCAAAAGGGGATCATCGAAGTAACTGTCAACTTTGCCACCGGGAAGATGAAAGTAACTTATCATCCTTCTATCACCCAATCTGCAA
Organism: Pelosinus sp.; assembly: GCA_029239675.1. Taxonomy (GTDB): domain Bacteria; phylum Bacillota; class Negativicutes; order DSM-13327; family DSM-13327; genus Pelosinus. The sequence goes on from JARBUM010000004.1 coordinate 22,376, forward strand.
TCATTGTAAAAGCTACTGACAGCTTCGGATATAAGGCTACTCTTATGAACAATACAAGCAAACACTCTGGACTTCACAAATCCACCTTTCAGATATCTGGACTCGATTGTGGTGATTGTGCCAGCAAACTGGAAAAACATCTTGCTGCCATAGCAGGAGTACACTCGGTTAACGTTAACTTTGCAGCAGCGAAACTCACAATAGAGCATGCAACTACGGATGCCGCCATTATGCAGGCTGTTGCTCAAGTTGGCTACAAAGCCGAAACTCTCCAGCAAACTATAGCTCATACAAAATCTCAGGCAGCTTGGTGGACCAACCCAAAAACGCAAGCTACTGTTGCATCTGGAATAATTTTAGCAATCAGTACCATTCTTGATTGGCTAGGTGCTAGAGATGCCCTTCTTATTCCTCTGTACATCCTGGCTATGATAATCGGCGGGTACAACACTGCTAAAAGTGGTTTTTACAGTTTGCGCTCCCTTACTTTTGATATGAACTTCTTAATGACAGTTGCAGTGCTTGGTGCAGCAGCCATTGGCGAATGGAGCGAAGGTGCAACAGTTGCCTTTCTATTCTCATTCGGTAATACGTTACAAACTTATACCATGGATAAAACAAGACAGTCTATCCGAGCGCTTATGGAGTTAGCTCCGGCGGAAGCCCTGGTCCAGCGTAATGGTCAAGAACAAAAGCTCGCAGTTGAAGAAATCGTGATCGGTGACGTTATGATTGTAAAACCAGGGGAACGCATTGCTATGGATGGTATTGTTAGAAACGGAATATCTGCCGTTAACCAAGCAACAATCACTGGAGAATCCATACCAGTGGAAAAAAATATTGGAGATCAAGTTTACGCTGGTACGGTCAATGAGCACGGTGCATTAGAAATTGAAGTCACCAAGATATCTGCCGATTCTACCCTTGCCAAAATCATGCATTTGGTAGAAGAAGCACAATCCCAAAAAGCTCCGTCACAACAATTTGTCGACACTTTTGCAAAATATTATACACCTGCAGTATTAGTAGCGGCAGGGAGTGTTATGGTTCTTCCTTGGCTGCTCTTTGGCCAATCATTCGCGCCCTGGTTCTATAAAGGGCTGGTTTTACTGGTTATTTCTTGTCCTTGCGCCTTGGTCATCTCAACACCCGTTTCTATCGTCTCAGCAATTGGCAATTCATCGAGAAACGGAGTTCTTATTAAAGGCGGTGCCTACCTTGAACAAATGAGCTCTATTAAGGCCATTGCTTTTGACAAAACAGGTACATTAACCCATGGGCGTCCCCAAGTTACAGATATCATCGCCTTCAATAGTATAAAGGAACAAGAGGTTCTAATTACTGCAGCTTCTATTGAAAAATGGTCTGAGCATCCATTGGCTGCTGCAATCGTGGCTAAATCATCTGGCTTAGCCCTCCAGCCTGTATCCAATTTCAAAGCATTGGTAGGCCGAGGAGCACAAGCTGACATTCATGGTCAAACTATATTTATTGGTAATCCTCGTCTGTTCGAAGAATTAGGATTTGATTTAGGCGAATATGAAAACCAGATTACTGATTTCCAACAACAAGGCAAAACCCTTATGATCGTCGGGGCCCAAGATCGTATACATGGTATGATTGCTGTCGCGGATACGCTGCGAGAAAATAGCAAGGACGCTATTATAGCACTTCGTGCAGCAGGCATAAAACACATTGCTATGCTAACAGGCGATAATCATAAAGTAGCTAGCTCTATCGCTCAGAATTTAACCATAGATACACTCTATAGTGAACTCCTGCCAGAAGATAAAGTAGCAACAATAAAAGAACTACTAAAGAGCTATGAAAAAGTGGCTATGATTGGCGATGGCGTTAATGATGCGCCTGCAATGGCAGCCTCCACCATAGGCATCGCTATGGGAGTAGCTGGTTCGGATACCGCATTAGAAACAGCTGATATTGCCCTTATGTCTGACGATCTGGGAAAGCTGGCCTATGTAATAAAGCTTAGCAGTAAAACCGTATCTATAATCAAGCAGAATATTGGTTTCTCCATCTTAATTAAGATCATCTTTCTCTTATTAACGTTCGCTGGTGTAGCCAATTTGTGGCTTGCAGTTATTGCCGATATGGGTTCATCCATTCTCGTAACATTGAATGGTATGCGTTTAATGCGAAAAGTCAACTGACAGGATGTACAATCACGATAAGCAAATAGGCTCATTCTTGCCAAAGCAAGAGTGAGCCTATTCCAATTTTGTACTACAAGCTAATCTCTTAGTTGAAAACTAGAGCACTCCGTTTGCGTGTAGTATTCTGCCCTTTTTCCACTCACCGCAATCTGATCTAAATTACATAAACGATTGTCGTTAAACCTACAGGTTTCAGCGGTGCACTTCAAACAGTCACAAGAGCCTGAGCTCAAGGTATTATTGGTTAGCTCAGAATAATGATGTTTATCTAAAAAAGAACCGCAGCTGGTATCGTTTTCTTTTTTAGCGGAGCTACCAACTATATCAATACAATTCGCATAACATTCGCCTGATTTATTGTGAGAACAATTAGTAACTTCACAGTTGATTTTCGCCATATTCTTATTCCTCCTTACTTAAAATATCGATCAAGCAACCCTTTGAAAGCACACCCATGTCTAGCCTCATCTTTACACATCTCATGTACCGTATCATGGATTGCATCCAAATTGTTTTGTTTCGCTAACGTTGCAAGCTTCTTTTTACCATCACATGCACCATACTCAGCTTCCACCCTTGCCGTTAAGTTGGCCTTCGTATCTGCTACAACTACCTCACCTAATATCTCAGCAAATTTAGCAGCATGGTCAGCTTCTTCATAGGCAATGCGTTTATAGGCTTCTGCTACTTCCGGGTATCCTTGCCGATCTGCTTGACGAGACATGGCCAAGTACATTCCTACCTCCGTACATTCTCCCATAAAATTAGCCCGTAGGCCCTCTACAATTTCTCCAGGAACATCCTTTACAATGCCAATTCTATGTTCATCTGCCCAGGCTAACTCTCCCGTCATCTCTGTAAACTTATCTTTACCAGCTTTACAAATTGGACACTTATCAGGTGCTTCTTCCCCTCCATGAACATACCCGCAAATTGTACAAATAAACTTTTTCATTCCTTTTCCTCCCCGACTTGTTTAAAGAGACAATTCATCCTTTATTTATATATTTTGTATATAATGCTGACTTTGTATACTTATTTTAAAGTTGCAATACTATCTTTTAAATTGGTATCTTGTCTGTATATAAAGAGAAAGACGATTTTTAGAGTTTTGCCTATTAGCAATCTCTAAAAATCGTCCTTTTCTTATAACACTTACAATTATTGTTCTTGTATCAGATGGGATTTTTCACTTTGAATGTTAAGATAAGCAGAACCCTCCAATATCTCCTCACCAGAATCAAAACTATCCACCCGCCACTCTTTGCCATAACTGTCTTCCACATGATATCGTACTTTTTCCCCTAAAAACATGGAATGTAATATTTTGATTGGTAAATTAAAGTTGCTTTCCTTCGATACTTTATTGATTTTGATACATTCAGGACGAATGCTGACAACAACATCTTGATCCACTAAGGCCTCATAATTTCCTTTTACCTGCAAATGAATACCATGATAGCTGACAACAGGGATATCTTCCTTTACAACTCTTGCGTCTACCAAATTTGTTGATCCAATAAAATCAGCTACAAAGCGAGTACGTGGGCAAAAATAGATTTCTTTAGGTGTTCCAAATTGATGAATTACTCCTTTATTCATCACCACAATCATATCAGACATAGATAAGGCTTCCTGTTGATCATGTGTTACATAAATCGCTGTCAACCCCAATTTCTTCTGTATCAGTCTAAGTTCCACTCTTACTGACTCTCGAAGTTGTGCATCCAAGTTGGATAAAGGCTCATCCAGCAAAAGGGCGTGGGGATCCATTACCAATGCTCTGGCGACGGCGACCCTTTGCTGTTGTCCGCCAGACATCTCGTTGGGATATCGCTTTTCCATACCCGACAGCTGCATTAACTTTAATACTTCTTCGACTTTGGCGTCAATTTCTGTCTTATTTTTATTCTTAACTTCAAGACCGTAGGCAACATTTTGATAAACGGTCATATGGGGAAAGAGAGCATATTCTTGGAATACCATGGCTGTATTACGATCATATGGCGGAACATTTTCCACTCTCCGATTATTAATCGTTATTTCTCCCGCATCGGGCTCGTAGAATCCTGCAATTATGCGAAGCAACGTTGTTTTACCGCAACCACTTGGCCCTAAAAACGTAATGAACTTTTCTTTTTCAATTTGCAAATTAATTTCATCCAATGCTTTAGACGCACCAAAAAATTTAGTTATATTTTTTAGTTCCACAATCACTTGGCCCATTAAAATCACTCCCTATAACTCAAAAAGATTTATTTTCTTTTTGAAAATTAAGCGTACTATAGCAAAGGTTATTAGAATACTAACCATCATGCCAATTCCCGTAGCGCTAGCTTTACCATAATAGCCGTGGTCCGCAAGGTTCAAGATGGATACTGACGCTAGCATCCATTGAGGCGATACCAGAAAAATAACGGTGCTTAATGTATTCATTGACTTCATAAAACTATAAACAAAACATGTAGAGCAGGCATTTTTCAGCATCGGTATTACAATTCGGCGGAAAGTGACAATACTATTGGCACCAAGATTAGCAGAAGCTTCCTCAATGGATTTATCAATCTGCTTAAATCCAGAAATTGCATTACGGTACCCCACTGGCATCTGTCGTAATACTAAACCCACGATGATAATTGCTAGTGAACCGGTAATTGCAAAGGGTCCCTCGTTAAAGGCTAATATTAAGGCTAAACCAATAAATGTCCCAGGTAAAGAAAGGGGTAATAAGGCACCAAAATCCATTAAATTTCTCCCAGGGAACTTTTTACGAGATACAACGAAAGCGATAATCAGACCTAACAACGTTGTTCCAATGGCAGTAATGAAAGAAACGATCCAACTATTGATTAGGGCGTCTGATCGGAAAAATACCTCCATAAAATTTTCAAGGGTAAAAGTGTAATCCACACCAAAGACTTTCGTAACGGCAACACAGAGAATAGTGATAAAAATCGACAGTATTAAAAGTGCTATGCAGCTGCAAGCGGCGAATAAACACCACTTTGTCACAGGTGATACGGTTATACGCTTTAAGCCAGAGACAGGCTTGCCTGTAACTGTTACATAGGATTTATTATCTAAATAATATTTTTGCAGAAGAAATACTCCTAAAGTAGGAATCACCAGCATTACGCTTAGTACTGCTGCTATCGGCATATCCCAAGCTCCCGTTACCTGAAGGTATGCTTCTGTCGCTAATACTCTATAGTTTCCTCCAACCAACATGGGATTACCGAAATCAGCAAAGGCATTAATGGCTACTAACAAGAACGCACTTAGCACACCTGGCAAGGCAAGTTTAAATGTAACTGTTCTAAACAATCTAAATCCATTGGCCCCTAGATTTTGGGCTGCAAGTTCCAAATTGGGGCTGATTGATTTCAATACCGCTGAGATCGTCATATACGCAAGGGGGAAAAATGCCAGACTTTGTACAATCCATAAACCCACCCATCCATATAAGTCAGTCTTCAACCCCAACACCTGATAAGTAATAAAGCCTCGTCTACCAAATAATATAATAAATGCTAGGCCCGTTACGACGGAGGGGGACATCATGGGAAATAGTACTACTGTACGGAAAAACTTCTTTCCTGGTATATCTGTATAGTTCATGGAATAAGCATAGATAAATCCAGCTACTACTGCCGTCGTGGTGGAAAGCAGGGATGAAAACATGGTATTTTGAAATGCTCTTAAAAACTGAGGCTCATTAAAAAACCTCAGCCAATCGGAACTCTGAGGTATAATAATAATCTTAAACAACGGGTACAAAATAAATATAAAGCCAAGAACAAAGAGAACGACTAGGGCAATTACCAACGGTGGTTCCTTGATTAACTGCTTGAATTCAAAACCCAATCCTTGTTTTTCCAAAATGACTGGTTCCGCCACTGTAATCCTCCTCTTTATGATAATATCAAGGCTAGCTAGCCTTGATATTATCATTTTTATTCACCATTACTTTGATTAGATCCCTAATTGATGACCGCTTTCCACTTTTCAAGTAACGTTTTCTTTTCTTTATTAGCCTTATCGAAGCTATAATCTTTATTTATTGGCATTTCCTCAACCTTTTTAGCACCGTAAGGAACATCTACATCACTACGCGTAGAAATCCTCATGGTCAAATCAGAATGTAGTTGCCCTGCTTCTTTTCCTAATACAAAGTCCATGAAGGCTTTACCAGCGTCCGTATTAGGACCGCCTTTAACAATAGAAACAGCACCAATTTCCCAACCTGCATTATTAGGGACATTACTTTCCACGTTAAAGCCTGATTTCTTTACTAGTAATTGATCATGAATGAAATTAATACCGATTAGATATTCACCTGTGCCAACTTTTTGTGCAGGGGTAAAACCGCTTGAAGTGAATTGCGCCACATTTTGTCTAAGATTTTTCATATATTCGATTGCCTTCTCCTGCCCTATGGTTTGCGACAGTGAAGCAAGTAATGTATATGCTGTACCTGATGTAGCAGGATCAGGCATAATGATTTCACCTTTAAATGCTGGATTTAACAAATCTTCAAAAGTTTTAGGCACTGCAATCCCTTTACTCTTGAACTCTTTCTCAAAGCGATCCTTATTTACAATAATAGAAAGTGGCCCAACATATAACCCGTTCCAATACCCTTCACTACTCTTATAATAGCTTGGAATATCTTTTGCTGTTTTTGAATCATATTTTTCCAATAATCCTGCATCCTTTAATGTTTCATGGGCATCTGCAGGCCCGCCTAAAACAATATCAGCTTTTGCTGCACCCTTCTCAGCAATTACTCTAGTAACGGCCTCACCAGCAGGCAAGCGGATAAAGGAATAGTCGCATCCTGTTTTTTGTTTAAATAACTCAAGCAGTCTTTTACCTTCACTCTCATGAAAAGTAACATATACAACTAGTTTTTTACCTTTTAAATCGGGAAGGCCGTCTTTACCTTGAGCATTTTGCGGTGCTGTAGTTGTACTTCCACACCCAGCCATCACCATTGATATCAGCATGGCAGCAGCAATCAACAGGCTCATCCATTTTGATTTTTTGCGCATTTTCTAAGTTCCTCCTAATTATTTTGATTTTTCTTAATTATCCCACAATTTAACTATTTATAATATCCGTATAAATGCTAATTATCTGTCCGCCAAAGCCCTAAATTCATTGTAAGAAATATTCCTACAACAAAATCATTAAGCATCCTTTTATTATCCTCCTAAGCGCCAGGTCCATATTATTATAAGCGGAGGTTAAGTAACAAAAAAGGCGCCAACAATTGACGCCCTTTACTTTGCATATTTAGAATTTAGGATAATAAACGATGTTTTAAAGCATAATCAACAATTTCTCTCTTTTTTGTAAAATTAAGCTTTTCCATAATGCGATTTTTATATGTTTCTATTGTTTTTGAGCTCAATGACAATGCTTCCCCAATTTCAATTAGCGAATAGCCCCTTGCAAGAAACTTGACTACCTCTCTCTCCCTAGGACTTAGCAAAACATAGGGATCATCAGGAGAGGGATGATATTCCTTCCCGCTAAGCAGTGCGGTAAGAATGACTTGCGTTGCCTCACGACTAATGTAAGTCTTGTTTATTTGAACATTTCTAATCGCTTCGAATATTTCTGTATCCACTGCACCCTTTTGTACATAAGCCATTGCTCCTGCATGCATGACTTTAATAATATAGTTTTCATCTTCATGCATGGTTAATACAACAATTTTACTTTTGTAGCCACGACTTTTAATTTCTCTAATACATTGGATACCATCCATATTGGGCATGGATAAATCAAGAATAATTACATCCGCCATTTTGCTCTCTAATACATGTAGTAGGCTTACTCCATCGGAGGCCTCTCCAATAATTTCTAAGGAAGGATCACTTTGTAATAGCAACTTCAAGCCGGAGCGGAGAAGTGCATGGTCATCGGCAAGAATGATTTTGACTTTATGCGTCATGAACTGATCCCCTCTCTGTAATTAGGAATAACAACAATAATACTCGTTCCTTTGCCTGGGTTTGAAATAATCTCCATGTTGCCGCCAAAGAGTTCTGCACGTTCCATCATGCCATAAACACCAATTTTATTTTCACGCTGCGCTTGTTCTAGAGCACCTTGGGGAAACCCCTTACCGTTATCCTTAATTGTTAATGTAACCTGCCCCTTATCTTGGTCCAATATTACTTCAATTTTGTCTGCATGAGAATGTTTGATTACATTGGTCAAACTTTCCTGCATAATTCGATATAACGCAAGAGCTGTTTCTTTCTCAATGATTCCATCACCATAATAGTCCTCTTCTATGGTGATGGAATGCCGCTCCCTAATTTGATCCAAATATTTACTCATGGCGGCAATTAGTCCTAAATCATCAAGGGCTGGAGGACGTAATTCCACCGCCAGCGTGCGGATATCACGTAAAGTATTAGCAGCAATGTCACGTGCTCCTAATAAAATCGATCTCTGGTTCTCATTCTCAGCCTTATCAGCAGTGACTCGCATCGACATCATCAAGGTTGTGAGCGCCTGGCCCGTTTCATCATGAAGTTCTCTTGATATTCTCTTACGTTCATCCTCTTGGGCTGTAAGAATTTTACTGATTAAAGTCTTGCGCAACTGTTCCTTTTGTAAAACTTCCGCAAGCAATTTATCACGTTCCGCTTTCGTGTTAAGAAGACTAACAGTCATCTCCTGAAAAGCGGTAGCTAATTTTCCCACCTCATCGGTGCTACCCTCTGGAACGTCCACACTAAGATTACCATTGGAAATCTCCTGGGCAACCATTGCAAGTCTGCTGATGGGTCTGGTAATCTTCCCTGTCATTTTAGCTACCAGTATGATTGCCAAAATATACACCAATAAGGAAATTAAAATCAACCGCTGCATCCTGGCATTGATTAGGCTGCTTCTTTTTGTCTCTGACATTCCTACTCGTACAAAGCCAATGGATCCATTTTCAATAGGCACAATGGTATCATGAATAATCCCTTCGCTGGTTTCTAATATAACGCTATTGACTGTCAAACCGATGTGGGCCGGATTAGCAGTCATTAATCCACTAGGAATGCCTGCTGGAAAGGTGTGAGTCAGCACATGGTTCTGTGAGTCTATAATAAATAAATAGCTTATATCATCCTCATTTTTTTTCATTTCATTGACTAACTCATAAAGAGAATACCGATCATCCGCAAGAATATCATCAGCACTACGAAAAGCCACATGCCCCGCCAGTTCTAAGCCTCTTTTCTCTAGCTCGTTGTTCATTGCCTGATGCAATGAATCCCACATTAATGCACCAATTAATACACTTAATAAGCTAAGGGTGAAAAGAACCACCGTTATAATTTTATTGTGAATGTTTAATGTATCATACCAGCGCCAGATCATCGGCCGTTCCTCATTTTGCTTATTGTCTCTGCCACATCATTAAGCAGTTCGGCTTTGGGCTCAACAAAACGATTAATCATTAATCCTTGCATCGCTAAGTAAGCCTCTGGGCTGCGATGCATATTTAGAAATAAGATCCGCCATAATTTCTTTTCTCCAGAGGTAATATTCTTACGAATAACCACTGGTCCTGCCCCCGCCCTCCCAGATGTATCTATAATCCGCACTCCATCAGCAAGGTCTGGATTGGTTTTTTTTATATACTCATACGTTAGACTGTTAATTGCGGCTCCATCCACTACTCTGTTCGCCACTGCACGTAAAGACTTATCTTGACTGTAGGTATAAAAAAACCGATTGAAGAATCGTTCTGGTGTGGTGTCCATTTGTTGCAATAGATTTACTACCGTAAAATAGCCAGAATAGCTTAAGGGGTCAGAAAAGGCAAATGACTTACCTGACAAATCCTTTAGTGAATTTACTGCACTATTCCGAGAAACAATAATGTAACTCTCATATACAGGAGATCCATTACATTCTTCCATGACTAGCAACTCAATTTCCTCGCGACCATTATAAGAAATATATTCACCACTAGAAAAAAAAGCGATATCAATTCCGCCTTTAGCAAGTAATGCTGTTATCTCTGCATTGCTTTTCCGTTGAATCAATACTACAGGTCTACGAGTAAACTGTTCAATATATTCAGCAATCAGCCGATAATATATATTCGTCTCACTCGGCCCCATGGACAGTGAAACTCCTACCCGAATGGGATGGGTCTCGTCATCAACAATAGCTGCAATCTGTGGTTCTTCTAATTTATTAAAATCGATATACCGAGTAGAATTAGCAAGCATACATCCATTGAGAGTGATCATAAAAAATATTACAACAATCGTAAGCTTCCATTTCAATACACTAATATCGATCACCACTCTCAATATAGATTCAACAGCCTAGTACACCCACGATCATCATACCTTTTGTTTTAGACTACTTCTTTCATAATCTCAATTCAAGACTCATCCTACACCCAAGAGGCTTTTTAATAGTTATTTCAAAGTTAATGACTCTCTTCGACTTTTCCCTACACTTTCCTTCCGTGATCTATTAAACATTCCCATAATTTCGACCCAATCCCATCTTCTATACATTTCAAGGAGGTAATAGTAGCTATTCTGTAGAAATATCGGCTAAGAGAGGTGATCACCTACCATGTGCTTAATTTTATTCGCTTACCAACATCATCCTAAATATCCTTTGATTGTTGCTGCTAATCGTGATGAATATTATGCCCGTCCCAGTGCACCAGCACAATATTGGTCGGATCATCCTCATGTTTTAGCAGGAAGAGATCTAAAAGAGCTGGGAACTTGGATGGGTATAACCGCCCAAGGACGTTTTGCCGCCTTAACGAATTACCGAGACCCACAACGTCATTCTACGGATGCTTTATCACGCGGTCATTTAGTCGCTGATTTTCTTTGCAATCAACAATCATCGCATGAATATCTAAAAAAAATCGCAAAACAATCTAAGCAGTATAATGGGTTTAATTTACTTGTTGGTGATCAGAAATCCTTATGGTATTATAGCAACCAACAGGGCGACATACAGCCCATTGCCCCTGGAGTTCACGGTCTTTGCAACCATCTATTGAACACTCCTTGGCCTAAGCTTGAGCAAGGTCGCCAACAGTTGTCCCAGTGTCTTACTCAAGATACTGTTTCCGAAAATGATTTATGGAGTATTCTAAGCAACCGTGAGAAAGCATCGGATGACATACTCCCCCATACAGGCGTTGGTTTAGAATTGGAGCGTACTCTGTCCTCGATTTTTATCGAGAGCCCAGAATACGGGACACGCTCTTCTACCATATTACTAGTAGGACAAGATGGCTCTGTTAAATTTGTTGAGAGAACATACCATTCATCTTTACATTCTTGGCAGGAAGCCTCCTATCAATTTGACATAGTGCCATCATAGCTAATTTAAATATATATCATGAATTGGAGGAAACTAACTATGAATGTAATAAAAAATAAACTTGTTATTGTCGGCGTGGGTCATGTAGGTTCAGCAGTATTAAATTGCGCTTTATCCTTTAACATGGTATCTGAGATTGCAGTTATCGATATCCTTGATAAAAAAGCCCAAGGAGAAGCCCTTGATTCTAGCCACGCAACACCCTTTTCCACTGGCTCAAACGTAAATATCCATGCAGGAACCTTTGAAGAATGCAAAGATGCCAAGGTGATCATCATCGCTGCTGGTCCTAGCATATTACCTGGTGAGATACCTGATCGATTAACTCTTGCTGGTCGAAATGTTGAAGTGATGAAGGATGTAATGACCTCCATCGCTCAATACACCAAAGACGCAGTTATTATCATGATCACAAATCCTTTGGATATTATGGTATATTATGCAGAAAACTTTTTCGGCTATCCAAAGAATAAGATATTCGGTACTGGTACAACTCTTGAGACTGCACGTTTCAGAAGCATCATCGCAAATAAATATCATGTAGACCCTAGAAATGTTCATGGCTATATGCTTGGTGAGCATGGCAATTCCGCATTTCCCGCCTGGAGCCTTTTGAACATAGCTGGTGTTCCTTATGATAGGCTGGATGATTATTTTCAGCCAAATGAACCGCTAGATTTGGAACAAACCGCTGCTAAAGTTGTCTCAGTTGCTTATGATGTCCTCAATTTTAAAGGTTGTACTAATTCAGGTATAGCAATGGTTGCTTGTCGCCTTGCCAGAGCTGTTTTATTTAACGAACGTAGCATTTTCCCCGTCTCTACCACTCTCCAAGGAGAATACGGCTTACATAATGTAGCCTTGAGTCTTCCTTGCCTCATAACAGAAGAGGGTATCGAAAGAAGAATTGAGGTTGCCCTTTCAGACGAAGAAGTCACGAAACTTAAGCATAGCGCACAAAGCATCTCAAATGTTATGAAGTCTGTAGGCTTGGTACCATAAAAATCCATCCGTTTTAAACCTTCATATAAACTAAAAGCAAGACAAGTTGAGGCCAAAAAGGCATCATCTTGTCTTGCTTTTTCAACTATTTACAATTAAACGCTATCCTCTAAACTCGATTGACTCTCCATCAGGTCCTTTAAAAACAACTCTACGCCAACCTTCCTCACGAGGCTCTCTTGCTCCTGCAGGATGAGGCTCCGTCTCAATGGGAACTCCAGCTACCTTTAATCGGTTGTAGTCAGCATCAAAATCATCGCTTTCCAAGCAAAAATGATATCCTTGATTTTGCATTCCAGTAGGCATATGTATTAATTCCAGAACTGTATCTCCAAGTTTAAGATAGACAATTTTCTCAATGATGGGAACGGGAACATCGTGCTCAAAATAGGTTTTAAAACCAAAATATTTTTCATAGAACGCTATTGATTTTACTCGATCTTTTACATTAAAGGCAATATGGTCAATTCTCTTAAACATCGTTACCTCTCAATTCTAAAGTATGTTTTCTTATTATACTTGTTTAGAAATGGAATTGCAAAATTCTTACCTTTAAAGAATCTGTTAGCTCTTTTGATAAAAAAAGAACTTACACTCTTCTTTTCTAGTATAATAGTTTTGTTATATGTTATTTTCTCTACATACGAACTCTATAAAAGAAGGTGCTCTCTTGGATACAATACTGATTTTTATACTTTTCTTTGCTTCTTTGTTATTTGCCGTTTATCATGATATTTCTATCGTCTATCCTCTTCTTTTCGGCCTTATCTGCTTCATCTTGGTTGCCTTACGCAGAGGATTTACATTAGCTAGCCTATGGAGCATGATGTTTAGAAGCTCACAAAAATCGCTAATCGTTATTAAGATATTTGTACTGATAGGTGCTATAACTGCCGTTTGGAGAGCCTGCGGAACCATTTCCTTCATAGTCTACTACGCAATAGCGTTTATGAGCGGAAAATACTTTATACTCTCTGCTTTTCTTTTAAGCTCTATCGTATCCTTCCTACTAGGAACTTCCTTCGGTACAGTGGGAACTATTGGTGTCGTACTGATTGTACTCGCCAAAAGCGGTAATGTTGATAGCAATGTTGCAGCAGGTGCCATTATTGCAGGGGCTTATTTTGGTGATCGATGTTCCCCAATGTCTTCAAGTGCAAGTCTGGTTGCCGCTTTAACTAATACTGACCTTTATACGAACCTTAAAAACATGATGAAAACCTCAGTGCTACCTTTTGCCTTATCAACCATCGCCTATGCTTTTTTGTCCCATAATCATCCACTTATTTTCTTCGGCAATCAAATTGGAGAGGAAATCATACATTCATATAATATTAGCTTTATCGTACTGTTGCCTGCAATACTAATACTTCTGTGCGCTGCATTTAAAATAAGTGTAAAACTTTCAATGGGCCTTAGCATAATATCAGGAATCCTCATTGGAATTTACGTTCAGCACATCCCCTTCCTCCAGATGATGAACTATATAGGAACAGGATATTATACAAGTGGCCCTGGTCTTTTTGCCGAGATCATACAAGGTGGTGGACTGTATTCTATGGTGAGCGTTTCCCTAATTGTATTGATTTCTTCAGCTTATTCAGGAATTTTTGAGGGAACTGGCTTACTAAAACAACTTGAACTTCTCTCTGAAAAGCTTAGCCAAAAAATTGGCGTATATCTCACCACAACGCTAACAAGCATAGTTTCTTCGGCATTTAGCTGCAACCAAACCCTTGCAGTAATGCTTACTCATCAATTTTCCCATAAGATCTATGAGAAAAGACAACTCAGTAACTATAAGCTAGCAATTGACATGGAAAATACGGTAATACTTATCTCGGCTCTTATTCCTTGGAATATTGCAGGAGCCGTGCCAGCAGCAACGTTATCGGCAAATGCAGGTTTCATCATATATGCCTTTTATCTCTTCCTCGTGCCTTTAACCAATATCTTCACTAGGAAAATACTTACGATTGCCTCAAAATAATCCTCTTATACAAAAGCTAACTCCCGTTACAAGCACAATACCTATTCTACATCTACTTCGGGAAGTGCCCATACAGATACACTTCCTCCGTTTACAGGAAAGCTTGCGAACCCATCCTCTTCAATGAGAATTTTATCCTTCCTAGTCTTGGTTAAATCTATCCATACTTCCCCTGCGTGTTCTTCGCCGACAAACATGCGTTTTTCTCCTTCATCACTATTCGTAATGACAACAGCACAGCCTGAACGCTCTATCTCTGGTATGCCTCGCCGAACCCATCCAATCATATTAGGATGGTCAAAGTAATCCTCTTGATCTCCGTAAGCCTTATGATAACGAGCATACAACAGAGGATCAAGAGCCTCTTTCTTCCCTACAATGGGCTCGTCCCCGCCAATACCGAAGTAATCACCATAGAAGATACAAGGATATCCTTCTTGACGCAGGAGGATTAGGGCATATGCACTTTGCTTAAACCAATCTTCTACCCAGGATTCAAGAGCCTCATGGGGCTGAGAGTCATGATTATCAACAAAGGTTACGGCATTAAGAGGATTGAATTTAACTAATGTATCATCAAAAATGGTCCTAAGATCAAAATCTCTCCCCCCATGGGATGCAGCCTCTAATTTAAAATGAAGAGGTACATCAAATAAATCAATTTTATAATCCACCTGATCTAGAAACCCTTGGCAAGCTGCTAAATCAGGACTCCAGAATTCCCCTACAATATAGAATTCATCACCATGTTCCTGTTTGACCTGTGTTACAAATTCTCTAATAAATTCATGGCTAATATGTTTAATTGCATCGATACGAAACCCATTACACTGTAAGGTTTCAGTAAGCCATTTCCCCCATTTAATCATCTCTTCTTTGACCCTAGGATGATTATAGTGAATATTAGCAAACATCAAGTAGTCGTAGTTTCCAAATTCATCGTCTACATGGTCATTCCAATCTTTATGTTCACCGATTATACGATAACATCCTGAGCGATCTTCTCTTGCATCATAGTCTGTGCCATTGAAATGTTCAAAATTCCATTTAAATGAAGAATATTGATCTCCTCGGCCAGGAAATGTGAATTTCGTCCAACCTTCAATATCAAAAGGCTCCGAAATATCTTCCGTCCGATTTTGGGGATTCACTTCAATGACCTGAAATACTTCTGTTTCATCCGCCCCTGCTTTATGATTCATTACTACATCCACATAAACAGCAATTTCCTGCTCCTTACAAGCTGCAATGGCATCTAGTAACTCTTGCTTCGTTCCATATTTGGTACGAACAGTTCCTTTTTGATCAAATTCACCTAAATCATACAGATCATAAACGCTATATCCTGTATCATGCTCGGATTTCCCTTTGGTAACAGGAGGAATCCATAAGGAATCAATGCCTCGTATTTTGAGCTCTGGTGCTAACTCTTTTAATAAATTCCAATGACTTCCATCATTCTGTACATGCCATTCAAAAAATTGCATCATTGTATGATTTCGCTTCATCTTTAGTACCCTCTTTCATATATTCTCTGACAACTTACTAGAAATAAACTAACTCCAAGTATTGAAACAAAGAGGCAGTTGCAAACGGCAACTGCCTCTTTGTAATCCTTTATAAGCATTGATTACTTAAAGAGTCGTATAATCCACAGTAATACAATCGCCCCTACAGTTGCCATGATAATCTCAGCGATTGTTCCATAGGCACTTAGACCCAAAAGGCTAAACAAGTGACCGCCAATGAAAGATCCTACCACACCTACGACCAGATCACCGATAAGGCCAAATCCTTCGCCTTTCGTGAGGTTACCAGCTAACCATCCAGCTATAATGCCAATTAGTAAAAACCAAAGCATACTTGCCCCCTCCCTTTTTAATGGACCGAAGAAAGAATCTGCCTTCTTCGGTTCATTATTAATAAAAAACCCCAGATTACTTGAAACGAGATACTGCCTTCTCAATAGCATCCTCTAATTCATTCCAGGCCTTTTCCGTTCCGGTTTTGACATCGTCCCATGCATGCTCGCTAACTTCTTTAAGTTGCCCATATTTTACTGCTAACTCATCCCGCTTCTTTTCCAGAGTATCTACTTGCGAAAGATACTCTGCTTTCATATCAGCCTGAACTTCAATAACCTTAGCCTTCATCTCGACTAATCTAGAATTATATTCTGTTAAATTATCCTCAAGCTTTTTCAAATATATGTTTCGTTTTTCCATATTTCACACCACCTTATTTCTTTATAAAGTAACTTAATCGATACTTTCTGAAAGAGTTTCAATGGAATGCAGTGCATCTCCAGAAAAATTCAGTTTTTTAGTTCCATAAATCCAAACTGAATCATTTACCTCAGTACGGACAGGTTTGCCCCAACTAAGCTGTATTTGCCCTTTGGTCATACCTTCTTCTACATTCCCACTTTCAATTTTGTTCCACAGATCATGAGACCAGCCGAGACTATTTCTTGGATCTTCTGTAAACAAAGCATCTTGCCACGGAGGATTCTGGGTCCATGATTGAGTTGAAAGATTGGTCCAACTGTAAGCTATTGGCAGAATTGCCTTTTCCCCATTTACTGAAACAATTAGCCAAATAGGTTCTTGAGATTGATTACCTGCATATACATCAACCACTGTAACTGGACCACCAATGGCAGTGGATACTGTTGTTGGCATTACATTTGGAACATATAGCCCCGATAGTTCTCTAAACTTAGGGTAGACAGTTTTTCCTAGAAACTGTTGCCGAGCATTATACAGATCAGATGTTAACACTAGACCCTCTAATTGCTCGCGCATGGTGCGCCCAAGCAATTTCTCTCCTGTTTCATTTACCGTCATATACACCATATACTCATGCTGGTTGTAGCCAGCTGGAAAAGATACGATTTCAGTAACTGTAACCTGTTTTCCCACATGTTCAGCATAAGGAATACGAACTGAACGATCTCCTTGGAAACCTTGGGTAGCTTGATCTACTGTGAAAATTTCATACCCGGCAGATTGTTTATCAGCAGGCAAAGCTAGAAATGTGAAACTATGTCCCGCCCACTGGTCAATTTTTATATTAGCAGAAGGTGCTTCATTAGATGCCTCCACCCAAGTCGAACCAGCAGTTCCGAATCCCATTAATAAACTCAATACCATTAAGATACGTAAGCTAACTTGTTTCATTTTTATTTCCTCCTCACTTAGTTTTTTTCTCTGGCAAATATGACAGATCTACACTCACATTCTCCCGATAATACTCCTATGGAGTAAGAACGAATAGCGATTTTTTAAAATACCCTACTTTATTGAAAAACCCCTCTGTGTATGGAGTGTGGTTTGTAATATCAAATCTACTTTCCAATTCCCAGGGGAGTCATTTTTTCACTCTTGCTTCATTTTTTGTTTTAAATGAGAATGGTTCTCTCTATAGTATATTGCGAATAGTAATTCCTGTCAAATAATAGTTCTACATTTGTTCTAGAATTCTCTAAATGAGTATAAATAATCCATTTTTACATTGTATGCAGCGTTTCTATCATTTATAGTAGAATTAGTAAGTACAACAGGAGGTTGTTCAATGAATCTAAATCATAAAAACATCGCCTATATAGCAGCTATAGTACATGCCTTCATTGTAGGCTTCTCTTTTCTTTTCGTTAAGCTAGCCTTAACTATATCTGATCCCATTGATACCCTAGCTCATCGATTCACTGCATCCTTTCTGGCACTCTCTATTCCTGTACTCCTGGGCAAAATTCAATTGAACTTTACTCTAAAAGATATTCTTCATATCTTACCCCTGGCGGTGTTATATCCAGCTATGTTTTTTGCCTTTCAAGTCTCTGGACTAGTATATGCCACATCCTCAGAAGCGGGGATTATTTTAGCCTCCATACCCATCTTCACTATGTTCCTAGCATCCTATTTCTTAAAAGAAAAAACCAGCTATTTACAAAGCCTATTCCTTGGACTATCTGTAGCGGGAGTTATCTATATCCTGGCTATGAAAGGCACTTCCTTTGAGACCAGTCAATTACTTGGAACTTCATTGCTCCTCCTATCCTGTCTTTCCTCTGCTGGATATAGTGTATTAGCTAGGCCATTAACTCAAACATTTAAACCACTCGAATTAACTTTCATTATGCTGATCCTTGCCTTCTTTGCCTTCAATATCCTATCTCTTATAAGACACAGTATGAACGGTACTATAATGCAGTATTTTGAGCCCCTCAGTAACCAACTCTTTCTTATATCCATTCTTTATTTAGGAGTGCTATCTTCACTAGGAACTTCATGGTTGTCTAATTATGCGCTCTCTAAAATTGAGGCTTCTAAAATGAGTGTATTCGGCAATTTAGCAACCTTAATTTCCATGGTTGCTGGGGTTATTTTTCTACAAGAACAATTAGAGTATTATCATATTATTGGAGCGATTATGATCATTGCAGGTATCCTTGGTACTAATTTACTATGAGATAATACTATTTTTACATAAGGAATAAGCTTTCAGAAAGGGTCCAACTTACTGATGAGTAAAAATATGAATAGTAATTTATTAAGAATCTTAACAATAAGAGCACTACTTATAAACAACAAAGTAGTGCTCTTACTATTCTATTTACCAAAAAGCCTAAGTACTAACCTGCTATGACTGATACTGCCTTTCGGTATTTTTCTTCTCAATTATAATATATACCTTTCAACGTATAATGAGCCAGAATATGTCCATCCATCCTCTTATAAAGTTCATTGACATAAAAACCATCTTGTAAGTCTAAGGAACGATCTAATGCAAAGACATGGATCTCATAGGTATGAGGCTTATCAGGAGGCATAGGACCTCCGAACTTTGCTGCTTCATATCTACCTAATTTGTCAGCAAGCAAACCGCTAGACCAGCTGTTTGTACCTTGGACAAATTCTTTGGTATTGATACTTGCATTTTCCGCTAATGAGTCTTTTGTTAAATTTGCAACAGACCAATGTATCCAAGAAAATCCCGTGGGAGGTATTGCATCTTTGTCCTCCATAAGGATCGCAAAGGTTCTCGTATTTTGAGGATAATCCGTAATAGTTAAGGGTAAGGAATAAGTTGGCATCCCCTTAAAGAATTGTTCTCCATACTTTCCATATTTCTTATCTATGATGCCATTGGCAATACCAGCACTAGTAACAATCATAGCTAATAATCCCCCTTTTGTCCTCTTTACCAATAAATGTATACCAAAAGTATAAAATAGTAAAGAGCAGCGGTTAGAAATTTACCCTAAGACTAAGCCTTCTTTATCTGTTTTTCTTTAGCAACCGCAACAATAAACCATTCTTTAGCTCCACTGCATCTGCCGGACAAAGCTCTTGGCAGCAATAGCAGCGAATACATTTCTTGTAATCAATCACAGCCTTATTGGACACCATCTGAATAGCTTCAGGCGGACAGTGGGCAGCACAGCGACCACAGGCTATACATTGATCTTTAATCCTAGGCTTGGCTGTTAACTGATTCTGAAAAAAATCAATTATCGGCGCAGGAAGCCAGTTATCTAGCGTTTCCAGATTCCGTGGATTAGCAAACTCGCATCTTATATCCTTACCACTGCCTACAATCTCTATTTCTTTAATTCTTGGCGACAATCCCAATAACAAGGCTTGAGCTGCTACAGGCATGACTTCTCCTCTGCATCCCATAATTTCTGACATAACCAAATCCACGGCAAAGCCATTTCTACCTCCAAGCAATACACCAGCTTTCTTCGGAGTGCCATTTCGCGGTCCATTCCCTTCCATGCCAACGATACCGTCAACAATATAAAGTATAGGTTTTACCGCTTGGGCCAAATCTACTAGCATACCAGCAAAATGACTGCGTTTTTTCATGCGCAGGTGAAACTGAGCCTTATCAGTGCCTACAATTAATCCAAATAAATTCTTCACTCCTCCTGTAACTCCCATAAAAGAATGAGTTTTCATCTTTGCCAATGATATTACTTTGTCTGCTTGACTATAGGCTTTAGCTAAACTAAATTTCTTCACGGTAGTCCCCTCTGGGTAAAAAACATCGACCTTCTCGTTAAAGGATAGCAGTTCAGCTCCTTCTTGCTGACATACCTGCAAAATGCCACATTTCTCAGCAGCCTTTAGAGTACTACTAACACCAGGAGAATCCCCCACAAAAGGAATTCCTCCCACTTTCTGTACTTGCCGTATCAATGCTCGAACTAGCGACGGATGGGTAGTTACCATGAGCTCCTGATCTACACCTTCAAGCATGTTGGGCTTGATCAACACCTTATCATTTGGCTTAATGAACTCAGAGATACCTCCCAATTCATTAAGCAATTCTAGCATAGCTGACTCAACCACCTGTTCATCATAAGCATCTGCTTTTGTAACTACTACTTTCGTCATCTTTACTACTCTCCTAATATCATTGCGATTTATCTAGATAATAATATCTTTATTATTTGCTTTAAGGTATTAATAGTAAGCACACATTATACATAAGCGATACACTTTTTCATCTCATATACCATATTATACATTGACTCAAATAAAGGAGGAATACTTATGGCTAAGACCAATTATTATCCACCTAAAAACAATTACGGATGCGCCCCTTCATGCACACCTGATATGGATGAGTGCCCAAACCATCCTGACTTATATTTACTTAGAGACGCTGCAGCCGATGAGCGCGGGGCAATTGCGGATTATTTGACCTGTGCAGCAGACACTTGTTTAGACGAGGTCTTTTTAGATGTAGCCGAAGATGAAATGCAGCATTTCGTAGAAACCATGAGGTTAATATCCCTATTTGATCCTGTGCAGGCAGAAATGCTTGAAGAAGAGGACCTCGGAGTACTAACAATGAGAAGCCGAATCCGTAAACCCAAATGGATAAGCTCCAAAAACATGCAAGAGGAGCAAGACGTGCAAGTAACCCCCCCTAATAAAAAAGACCTATCGGCAATACGTTGTCTTACCAAAGCAATACAAGACGAACTTCATGCAATAAATAAGTATCAGCAATATATGAACCAAGCTAAAGATCCTCGCGTGAAAGAACATTTCTGCGAACTCATGAATGACGAAAAGGAACATGTCGCAGAATTCACCGCTGCCTTATTTGAGCTAACCCATGAGCCCTTACTTGAAGAAACTGATTGATCACTTCATCTTATAGGCAATTGCTATATAGTTAATTTAAAGACAACCTGAAGTGAAGTGACTTATTGGGAATATGACACTTCACTTCTTAACGTTGAAACTTCTCTCCCAAAGATGAATATGGTAATCGTGTCCCGTAGAAATGGCACTAGTTGGCACACCGTTTCCTCCACCAGATCTTTGCTATATTATACACGGCCAAATCATTAGCTCTTTTGCCCCTGTTATATCTTGTGCAACTCATTAATAGATAGCTTATAGAAATCTTCGTCCCCTACAAAATATTTACATGGTTGACATTACCTATTAACTTTGATAAGATAGTAAAAATTTATCAAAGAAGGCGGCTGTGAAATAAAATGGCATTTTATTACGAAGAAGTTTCTAGAACTTTTAGTGAATATCTTCTTGTACCTAATCTTACAAGAAAAGATTGTATCCCAAGCAACGTTAGCTTAAAAACACCTATTGTAAAGTTTAAAAAGGATGAGAAGCCCCCTATTGAAATAAATATCCCTTTTGTTTCTGCAATCATGCAAGCTGTATCAGATGACCATTTAGCAATCGCCCTTGCTAAGTGTGGAGGCTTATCGTTTATCTTTGGTTCCCAATCAATAGAACAACAAGCAAGCATGGTGAAAAGGGTAAAAAATTTCAAGGCCGGCTTCGTGGTCAGTAATGCAAATCTATCACCAGAACATACTTTAAAAGATGTTGTTGCATTAAAAGCGAAATTAGGACATGCTACCATTGCAATTACAGAGGATGGAACACTCAGCAGTAAATTAGTAGGAATTGTTACTAGTAGAGATTATAGAATGAGCAGGGATTCTTTAGATAAAAAAATTAAAGAATTCATGACACCGTTTTCAAAACTTATTGTTAGTTCAACGAATACTAGCCTTAAAGAGGCAAATGATATCATTTGGGAGCATAAACTTAATTGTTTACCGATTATTAACGATAAGCAAGAACTGGTGTATTTTGTATTTAGAAAAGATTATGAGGATCACAAGGAAAATCCCTTAGAACTATTAGACACTGAGAAGAGATATATGGTTGGTGCTGGCATCAATACCAGAGATTATCAAGAAAGAGTACCTGCATTGGTTAAAGCTGGAGTGGATGTATTATGTGTAGATTCTTCCGATGGCTTTAGCGAATGGCAGTCAGAAACAATAAAATATATAAAAAGAGAGTATCAGGATACGGTTAAAATCGGTGGTGGAAATGTAGTAGATAAAGAAGGGTTTATGTATTTTGTGGAAGCAGGTGCTGACTTTGTAAAGGTTGGAATCGGCGGAGGATCAATATGCATAACAAGAGAGACCAAAGGAATAGGCAGAGGACAGGCTTCTGCAATTATTGAGGTCGCAAAGGCAAGAGATGATTACTTTAGAGAAACAGGTATCTATATTCCAATTTGTTCAGACGGTGGGGTCGTGCATGACTATCACACGGTACTCGCTTTAGCTATGGGCGCTGACTTTATCATGATGGGAAGATACTTTGCAAGATTTGATGAAAGCCCTGCTCCTAAAACAAAGCTTGGTAATAATTATGTTAAGGAATATTGGGGAGAAGGCTCGAAACGTGCTCGCAACTGGGAAAGGTATGATTTTGGAGAAGGAAGCAGCCTTAAGTTTGAAGAAGGTGTAGATAGTTATGTGCCTTATGCCGGAAAACTTAAAGATAATATAGATGTTACTCTAAGTAAAATAAAATCAACCATGTGTAGTTGTGGTGCTATCTCCATTGAAGAACTTCAGAAAACAGCAAGAATTACGTTGGTGTCTTCTACAAGCATTGTAGAAGGTGGAGCACATGATGTAATTTTAAAAGAAAATAACTACTAAATCAAAAAACAAATTAGGCACCTGTTTAGGTGCCTAATTTGTTTTTTGATTTAGTACTTTTATATCTACCATAAATGTATTTTTATAAGTCTAATTTCATGCAAATGCTTGTTGATGGGCACAAGTTACTTAATGCGGAACTCGATATAATCTCCTTAGGTATTTCCGAACGTTGTATCCTATAAAATCCCCACCGAGATACAAATTTTTCAGCCGTATTCGTCAAAATATATGCCTCTGTTACTCCTAATTGACGGGATATTCCTAAAGACCGTTCAACTAAGGCGCTCGCAATACCACGTTTGCGTAATTCCTTACTAATTGCCATCGATCTTAACATTGCCCCATTTCCAGCAAACTCAATCCCAATGACTCCTATTACTCCTTGGTAATCAGCTACTAAGAAGTTCGCTAAATTTTCCCGTACACCAGAAGTCGTTAGACCATTTTCCGTTAAAAGCTTATCAATTATAGGTAAATCCGTCTCTAATGCAGTACGAATTGTATATTCATTATCTTCGACAAGCATATCATTGGGTTTCTTAGCACGGATAAAAGCACTTATTAAGGCCCCCCTTAATTCTTGTCTTTCAACCTCTGTTAGTCCAGGGAAAAATACGGTTGCTTGTTCATCACTAACATCATAAATTCGTGTTCTTATTATTTCTATATCTGTAAAGCCTACTACAAGCAGTTTCTCTTGGTATTCTCGTTCAAGCAATGCTCCAGCGATACATCCTGCCCAGGCAGTTATATTTTTTTGTATACTTTCTGGCAATTCACGAGTTAATACAATATCCGATATGGCAAATCTTCCTCCGGGTTTTAACACACGGTATCCTTCCTGCAAAACTCTATCTTTGTCAGCAGAAAGATTAATTACACAATTAGAGATAATTACGTCTATTGTATTGTCTGATAATGGTATGGATTCTATATGCCCCTTTAAGAACTCAGCATTTAAGATTCCAGATCGATTTTGGTTCTCTTTGGCTACTGCTAACATTTCACCTGTCATATCTAATCCATAAGCTTTGCCATAGGGACCAACCCTCTTCGCAGATAGAAGTACATCCAACCCAGCGCCGCTACCTAGATCAAGAACTACTTCTCCTGCGTATAGTTGGGCAAGGGCAGTTGGATTGCCACATCCAAAAGATGCCTTAATAATATCCTCTGGCAATCCATCAACATCATTTATTTCGTACAAGTTTCCTGTTACAGGATTATTAGATGTGGAATTACCGCAGCAGCTCAGCTTATCTGTAATAGCTTGCGAATATTTTTTTCTCACATTTTCTCGAATATCTTGTATCATAAATAAACCTCCCACATGATTTTGTGCTTATAAGAGATAGTGCCAAAGAATTAGCAATATCTCTTACTTTGCAGTTTCGCTGAGATAAGTTGCAGGCATTCTATTACCTGTTCTCTTTTCTCTTCCGGTATAGAACTCAATATATCTATAAAATACCGTTCCATTCCCTGTTCTATATTCGCAAATAGCTCTTCACCTTTAGTAGCGAGTTTTAGCATTACGTAGCGTCGATCCTTCGGATCGACTTCCCGAATCATACTGCCACTGTTCACTAATTGATCTACCGTTCTACTGACTGTGCTTTTATCGAGATTTAGTAATTCAGCCAATTCATTGACAGATATTTGTTGCTTTCTTCCCGTTTCAACGATTATATGACATTGAGTTAATGTGATGCCACAACATGTTGCCTCACCTCTCTCTAATACTCCAAGCTTTCGGATTAATAGCCTCATTGCTTCTCTGAGACGTTGACTAGGATCTGTAAAATTCATATAACCCACCTCTTGGAAATATATTACCACATATTAGTTTCATTATGCAACTGTTTCTTGTTGAAATTATCAAATTCAAATAAAGGCAGCCATCTGAAGAGATCGATTTCACTGATGCCTTCATTCCCACTTTTATTACCATCATCGATAAGTATTAAATTGTATCTATTCATATACTGTTCTTCCTGCTTGCAATACTATTTCTCTTTGTCCCTATTTATGAGGGCCTGCATTTACTGGATTATTAAGTAATATATCTTTCTATAGTAGATAAAAAAACTTACTATTACAAAAAGAAGGATATCCCAAGAAAGCAGCGAATTTTCTATAAATACAATAGGTTCGAATACGGCCATGAAGGCTTGTTTGATGACTACGAAGGTCATGCTCCAAAGAAGTTGGGGCTTTTCTCACGTGGTTATTTTTTTATGTCCTCACTTTATAGTAACACGTTGAGATTTGCTGACATAATTTCTTTATTTTTAAGTTATATTAAGTACTTATATTAAGGAGTGATGATGTATGCATATGGCGGATGCACTAATTTCCCCAATTGTCGGTGGGGCCATGTGGGCTACTACAGCCGGATTGGCTTCCTATGCGGCAAAAAAAGTCCAACGTGATATTGATGAACAGAAGGTCCCATTAATGGGTGTGCTGGGAGCCTTTGTCTTTGCTGCCCAAATGATTAATTTTACCATACCAGGAACGGGATCAAGCGGTCACTTAGGTGGAGGTATACTGCTTGCAATACTCCTCGGCCCTCATGCTGCTTTTCTGACGATTGCTTCTATACTAACTGTTCAGGCATTATTCTTTGCCGATGGAGGTTTACTGGCCCTTGGCTGTAATATTTTCAACATGGGTTTTCTGCCTTGTTATATAGCCTATCCATTGATTTATAAGCCACTAACGGGAAGTAATCCCTCTCAAAGGCGTATTATGTTTGGATCAATAGTAGCCTCGGTCATTGGGCTGCAGTTAGGAGCCTTTGGCGTAGTGCTGGAAACCCTCTTCTCAGGAATATCAGAACTGCCCTTCTCAACCTTTGTACTCCTTATGCAACCTATCCATTTTGCCATTGGCTTGGCTGAAGGTTTAATTACTGCTGCAGTAATTGGCTTTGTTTACCAAGAGGCACCACACATTCTTAAGAAAGCTGTTTTAAATCAACCCTTAGGTGCTACTCCTATTAAGAAAGTTCTAATAGTTTTATTTGTTCTAGCTTTATTTACAGGAGGTACCCTATCCTGGTTTGCTTCAACCAATCCAGACGGACTTGAATGGTCCATCTTCGCCACAAGCGGAGAGGAAGAGGTGCAGGCTGCAGATGAAGTTCATGGATTTTTCGCCCAATTACAGGAGAAAATCGCTTTTCTCCCTGATTACAATTTCAAACAACCTACGCCCTCCGATCAGCCTCTAATAGCAAAAACTGAATCTAGTAAAGAAGCTGCCTGGCCTTCAGTAGATACGGGTACCTCTGTCGCAGGCATTTCTGGCTCCTTTATTACTCTGGTTTTAGCTTATTTTATTGCTAAAGGACTACAAGTTGCAGCAAAACGCTAGTATAATATAAGGGATACGGCTTACTCGTCGTATCCCTTACACTTTTATCAGATTTAAAAATTGCTAGTGCGTCCTTTTGGTCTCAGCCAAAGAGCAATAAGATTCACTCGAAACTTATAAGTTCTGTTACTACTAAAAAACACCTGCCATAAGGTTTATCCCCCATATCACATTTCTAATTGAAAGAGGACTGCTATGATTAAACTTGAGTCAAACTGGCTAGATCTGAGACGCCTTGACGATCTTGCCAACCAAAAGACTTTCATTCACTGCTTAGACCCCTGTACAAAACTATTCACGACTCTGGCCTTCGTCATGATTGTTACCTCCTTTTCTAAATACGAAATTACTAGTCTTATTCCCCTAACATTCTATCCCATTGCTTTAATGGCCTTAGGAAATTTGCCTTATAACCACTTATTAAAACGATTGGTCGTAATAGCGCCATTTGTTGTCTTTGTTGGTTTATTTAATCCTATTTTTGACCAAAGTCCTGTTGCAAACCTAGGACCGCTTGTTATATCCGGAGGGTGGATATCCTTTATATCTATAACCATTAAACTGATCTTAACTGTAACATCGGCTTTGATTTTGGTTGCAACCACTGGTATAAATTCAATTTGCGCTGCCCTGTTCCGCATTGGTATTCCCAAGCCCATTGTTATTCAGATACTGTTTATGTATCGCTATCTTCATGTATTGCTTGAAGAGTTCCTAATTACCTCTCAAGCCTATAGCTTGCGCTCCTTTCATAGTAGCGGAATTCATTATAAGGCCTGGGGCTCATTGCTTGGGCAATTACTACTAAGAACCATGGCTCGGGCACAACGAATCTACCAAGCCATGTTGTGCCGCGGCTTTGACGGGGAAATTCGTTTGTTAGCTATGGGCATGCGGACGAAACGAGATAACATTTATTTTGTCTTTTGGCTGGCGTTCTTTCTTTTTTGTCGTTTTCTTAACATACCGCAAGTACTGGGGAAACTGCTCTTGGAGGGGTTTTAATGAGTCATCATACTATCGATTTAACAGAAGTATTATATACCTACCCTGACGGCACAACTGCATTAAGAAACCTATCCCTTCACATCGGGCATGGAGAAGCCGTAGCAATCGTCGGCTCCAATGGTTCCGGAAAAACCACCTTATTGTCCCACTTAAATGGAGTACTATTTCCTTCTTCTGGGATTGTTAATATTGGCGGCTATCCCGTTACTAAGCAAACCTTAACTCAAATCAGGCGCACGGTGGGTATGGTCTTTCAAAACCCAGATGACCAACTGTTTATGCCAACAGTTTATGATGATGTCGCTTTTGGTCCTCTGAATTTAGGACTTCCACCGATCGATGTGGAAAAACGGGTAACAGCCGCACTAAAGACGGTTGGTGCTCTGGAACTAAGAAACCGTCCTCCTTATCGCCTTTCCGGCGGTCAAAAGCGAGCCGTAGCCATAGCCACAGTTTTGGCTATGGAACCAGCAATATTAGTAATGGATGAGCCTACTGCAGCTCTTGACCCATTAGCCCGCCGCCAACTTATAAATCTGCTGCGCACATTTACCCATACTAAAATTATTGCTACTCATGATTTGGACATGGTATTGGATCTTTGTGAACGAACTATTATTTTATGTAACGGTACCATTCTCATGGATGGACCCACTATTGATATTTTTCACGACAAAAAATTATTAGACCAGGCAGGCTTAGAGCAACCCTCATCAATGCAGAGTTGCCCTATTTGTTCTAAGCTGGGTTGATGTGCCGCATTCAATAGTCCTTTCGAAACATTTCTTTGTTTTGAAAGGGCTATTCTCTTTGAGAAGATTTTTCAACGATCTTATTCATATGCAAATTTTACTTATTATTCGGTTAAAAATCCCTAACATTTTTAACCTTACTAATGAGAACACTAAAAAAAAACAAAGAAAGGAAGATATAAAATGAAAATTAGTAATCGAAGACGCCAGATAAAGAACAGATCTAAGAAACTACTAGCCGCAGTTGCAGGAGCGGCGGTTATGTCTTCGGCTATGTTGCCAGGTCTTCCTGTGACGAAAGTTTTTGCATCTAATGATATTAGCCAAAGCCCTGTAACAAAAGATTGGTCAGATGCGCGTAAATTGGATCCTATAAGAACTGTAAAAGAAAACGCTTCTACTTACGGTTTTAATCCTCTCCATGACAAATTTACACTTCTTGACCAGTCGGCAACCAAAGCAACGGTAGAAGTAAAAACAAGTGGCCAGACTTTTAAGGTGAACCTTATTAAAAGCCGTGGTAATAGCTGGCAAATTACTGCAATACGCGGAATTGGCAACTCTAAATACCCCGCCACTTATACTCCTGCTAGTTTTTTTACCCACCGACCTATTACTGGTCCTGTAGTCATCACTCCAACCACTCCCCAAACCCTCTACCAAACTAATGATTTTCGTGAGTGGACTTGGTATAATACGTCCTTCCCCCGGGACATGACCTTTGGCGCTCTGATCCAAGATCCCCGCTTGAGAGGGAGCAACTTAGTTCCGGATGACATCTTAAATCAAATGAAAAACGTTGATTTTAGGCATCAAATTGTTGTTTATGCTCACCTCGGCACAGTAGAGTCAACTGGCTACGGTATCGGAATCGAAAAAATTACCCAATTAGGGAATGATCTTACCGTTACAGTAAGAACAAAAAGCCCTCGACTTACTGAAAACGTAACTACCACCAAGGGATATGATTATATTGCAATGGAACGTTCCTTATTTGATACCCAGCGCCCAATTCGCGTAACCTTTATTAATCAGAATAATACCATGTTAAATAATTATAATATCATGCTGAATGAGTAAGCCTATCTTAGAGACTTTGTTCATCTAAAATAATAAAAAGCCCAACAGTCAGTCTATTACTGCATGTTGGGCATTTACTACGTAGATGCAACTTCTATTTTTGAATCCACTCCGTATGGAAAATACCTGGCTGATCAATTCGCTCATAGGTGTGGGCCCCAAAATAATCTCTTTGGGCTTGAAGTAAATTGGCTGGAAGCACCGCCCTACGGTAGCTATCATAGTAGTCTAATGAGGCACTAAAAGATGGAGTCGGTATCCCCAATTCCTTACAAGTTTTCACAACTAAACGCCAGTTATCCTGAACTCGGCCTAATGCCTCTTGGAAGTAAGGGGCAAGTAATAGATTTGGCAACGCTGCATCTTGC
Organism: Pelosinus sp.; assembly: GCA_029239675.1. Taxonomy (GTDB): domain Bacteria; phylum Bacillota; class Negativicutes; order DSM-13327; family DSM-13327; genus Pelosinus. Next base: position 52,525 of record JARBUM010000004.1, read on the forward strand.
TGAAAGGACTCTTTAATCCGATCTAAAAACTGAGCCCGAATAATGCAGCCACCCCGCCATAGAAGAGCTACATCCCCATAGTTTAAGTTCCAGCCATATTCCTTATCAGCTGCCTTTAAAAGGGCAAATCCTTGAGCATAGGAACAAATTTTAGAAGCATATAAAGCATCATGAATGGCCTTAATAAAGGTCTGGCGATCTCCCTCATATTGATCATTAGGTCCATTTAGAACAGTTGAGGCTATTACCCGTTCTTCCTTGTAGGCCGACATACAACGGGCAAATACTGCTTCCGTAATGGTAGGTGTTGGCACCCCCAAATCCAAGGCACTTTGAGAAGTCCATTTACCTGTACCCTTCTGACCAGCTTTATCTAAAATCATTTCTACCAAAGGCTTACCAGTGAGTTCGTCCTTCTGCAGAAAAATGTCTCGGGTAATCTCAATTAGATAAGAATCTAATTCGCCTTTATTCCATTCGGCAAAGACCTCATATAGTTCTTCTGCCGATAATCCTAGAGCAATCTTCATAATATAATAGGCTTCACTAATGAGTTGCATATCGCCATATTCAATGCCGTTATGTACCATCTTTACATAGTGTCCCGCTCCATCTGGTCCCACATAAGCGCAACATGGTCCATCCGATACTTGGGCCGCAATGGCTGTAAAAATTGGTGCCACTTCCTGGTAGGCAGAGAGTTCAGCTCCTGGCATAAGACTTGGCCCTTTAAGTGCTCCTTCCTCTCCCCCAGACACGCCCATACCAATGAAACGAATACCCTTATAAGACAATTCTTCAAACCGTCGGCGAGTATCTTCAAAGAAAGAATTGCCGCCATCAATAATAATATCCCCTTGATCTAAATAAGGTATTATCTCGGCAATCATATCATCCACTGGCTTACCAGCCTTAACCATTAGCATAATTTTGCGTGGCTTGGTCAGCATGCTGGTCAGTTCCATTATAGAATGAGCCCCACCAATTTTTTTCCCCTCAATATTTCGCGCCAGAAATTCATCTACTTTACTTACCGTACGATTATATACAGCTACGCCAAAGCCTTTATTAGCCATATTCATGACTAAATTTTCACCCATGACGGCTAAGCCAACTAGACCGATATCATATAACATCCTCATTTCCTCCCTTCAGCAATAAACCTTGTCTTCTTTATCCTGTATTATTCTAGTGTAGGCCTAAGAATACCTGCTCATTCAGAAATTTTATTTCATTTCATTCTTTTTTTTGGGGTATTATGCCCAATTAGTAGCAATAGGATTATGCTAATTCCAGCCTCCTAGAAGAGTTATTTTCCCGCTAAGATCCTGGCAAGTTCTGCGACTGACGAAACTATATGCTTAGGATCAGCGGCAACTAGTTCTTGCTCACTGCCATATCCATATGTAACAGCAATGGCATCGATATGATTCTTCTTAGCACCGATAATGTCGTATTTGCGGTCTCCAATCATTACAACCTTACTAAGATCTGCTATATTCTCCCCTGCTAGGGCAAATTCGATAACATCACTTTTCTCGGTCCTTGTACCATCGAGATTACTTCCTACTATAACTGTAAAGAACTGTTTCAAATCGAAGTGTTCGAGGATTTGTATGGAGAAATTTGTAGGCTTTGAGGTTGCTACGATTAGCTTTTTTCCTTGATTCTTTAAACGGTCTAATAGCTCCCGAATACCCGAATAAACCTGATTTTCATATAATCCCGTTACGGAAAAACGTTCTCTATAATATCCGATTGCTTGTATCGCTTCCTCATTATTCATATGATAAAACTCTTTAAAGGAATCTAATAAGGGCGGCCCGATAAAAGGCGTCAACTTATCTGGATCCTCTTCCTCTATCCCCATTTTCTTTAAGGCATATTGAACGCATAATGTAATGCCGACTTTAGGATCTGTTAATGTTCCATCCAAATCAAATAATACTATTTCATACATAAGATTTCACCATCCCTATTTCTTCAAGCTTTTTTATGCTATTTTGCAATCACTATTTAACTAAATTAACTATAAAGTATAGCCAAAACAATCTACTGTCAAGTATAACTACGCTTAATTTACTAGCTTATCTAAAGATTTCTTCATACTATAAATTAAAACCCGCAATTGCGGGTTTTAATTTCATTCATTATATCATTTAACAACAAAAGTATTGATTTTCTCTTGCAGTGCAGGATGTCCAACACGCTCTACAAAATTTGAAAAAGCTTCTTCCTTAGATCTACTGTCTTTGTAGAATTGAATGATTGCTGTTAAAACAGCACCAACATTTTCTGTAATAACCAGTCCTGATAACTTCGTTGCAAGAGCAGGCGAAGGCCCTAAAACACCGCCAATCCATACTTCAAAGCTTTCTGTAGCTTTCCCATCAATAGCTATTACATTGCCCTGCAGACCGATATCCGCAATTTGTGGCTGACCGCAGGAATGTTTGCAGCCACTAATACTAATGCGAATAGGTGTGTCAACGGAGACATGAGCATCTAGATAGTTTGCGATCTCTTGTATATTGTGTTTCGTCTCTGCCACGGCAAAAGGACAAAATTCTTTACCAGTACAAGTAACAGCATGGGCAAGAAAGGAGGAGGAATCTGGTGAAAAAGTCTTTACTACTTCTTCTGCCAATAATTTTTCTACTTTCTCATCAGGTATGTTGATTAGAACTAAGTCCTGTGAATTACAGGAGCGTATCTCACCATTGCCATAGGTTTCAGCTACTCTTGCTATCTCTGTCATTTGGCTGCCACTCAAGCGTCCTGCTGGTATTGTTAAGCCAACATAATTAAGTGCTGGCGTCTTCTGTTTGTGTACTCCATGGAAGAAGCCCTTGTTCCATCCACGAGTCAAATCGGTGCCTCTTGTTTCAAAAGGTCCTGTAATGGCCAAAAGTTCTTCTGTAAATTTAATAATACCCCAATCTTCAACTAGAAATTTTAATCTGGCATGGTTGCGTTTTTCACGATAGCCATAGTCACGGAAAATGGTTGCTACCGCGACTGCCACCTTTAGCACTTCCTCTGGACGAACAAAAATGTTCACCTCTTGGGCTAATTGAGGCTGCGCAGATAAACCGCCGCCAACTGCTACATGAAAGCCTTTTATAATCTCTCCATCTATGTCTTTTTCCGCTGGTGTGAAAGCAACATCATTGGTTTCACTATGGATCGAATTATAAGGGGCTGTGGTTATGGCAATTTTAAATTTTCGTGGCAAATTTGAGAAGTCTCGATTGTATTCAAAAAATCGGTTCAATTCGCGAACAATGTGACTAGCATCGAAAAACTCTTCTGGGTCAACTCCTGCTAAAGGACTGCTGACAATGTTTCTCGGACAGTCTCCTGCCGCGGCGACTGTCGTAAGACCTACCTTTTTCAAACGATTGAAAATATCAGGTAAGTTCTCTACCTTTATCCAGTGGAACTGAAGAGATTGGCGAGTCGTAATATCCAGCAAATCCCGCCCATATTCTTTGGCTAGCTCTGCTACCATTTTCACTTGTTTTGCCTGTAGAACACCCCCGGGGATTTTAACCCGCAACATAAAAAATTCATCAGTCTTAGGTCGTTGCACATACAATCCTAAGAATTTAAGACGATCAAAATCACTGTCTATAATGGCTTTAAAACCAAGTTGTGCATATCTTTCGATATCACGAATAACATCCAATCCGTCCTTTTCCAGTTTTGCAATCTCAACATGACTAAGCTTAGATAGATCCTGGCTCCACTTTTGCATAATACCCCTCCAAATTTTAATTCTTAAAATAAAAAAAGCCTAAGGAACTCCTCCTTTGTTAGAGTAGTATTCCTTACGCCTTTGGTTTTCCAATCAGCTAACTATGAATTTTTACTCACTATATCATGCTGATTTTCCAATGTCAATCCCTCTATTATAAAACCTCTGTAGGCTTATGCTAACTCAGTCTATTCCAATATTTAATTCAATTACCAGTGAATCGGCTATCATTTCAACCACTAAAAATTTGCTACTACTCACTTTCAGTTTGAAGGCTTCTCCCACAACTAAACTGGGTGGAGAAATATCCACTCTAAGTCCATCCTGCTCAAAACGAGTTGCTGCATTCCCCGTAACCATATTTGTTAATTCAGAAATCGCACTTTGTGCTAAATCATCTAGAGCAGCGACAGGCATACCCATCATCATTTTAGATGCAATTGCCATGGCAGTTTGCTCCGTCAAATTATAAGCAATATTGCCACGTATCTGATCTGTCAGTCCCACTAGTATGGTAATTCCCTTACTTTCTACAAACTGTTGCCCTACTGAAATCTTTCCCTTAACAACATTTTGAAAACCTAATTGAGGCATTATATTCATAATTGCATCGATAAATGGATTAATCATTTTTACATCCAAGATTATTTCCCTCCTACAAAGCCAACATTCATATACAATGAGCCAATAACCGTCTGAGCAATAACTGTATTAGAAGTCATTTTAGGATTAATAATGGTTATTGATTCACCAATTAAAATGCTTGGTGGTGTAAGACGAATCTCATATTCTCTATCTTTTAATAAATTATTAATCTGAGAGACACTATGACCCGCAATAATATTAGTAAATTCAGAAATACTATTAAATATGTCTTCTTCTGATACTGCATCAGTTCCTAACAGCTTTTTAGTAAATATTTTTGCTACATCCATGGATAGATCTAACATAATACGCCCTTGTTGACTTCCTGTAATACCAACAATAACGGCTAAGCCATGAGACGTTAGTGCCTGGCTAGTACTGTTATCCATAGAAAGGATACTAATTCCTGTCATATCCATAATGTTTTTCTGAAAAGCAGCAATAAAATATTCTAAAAAATGTTGTTGATCAGCTTCGTCTCCTTGCTGCGCCGCTATAATATGATCGAGACCAGCTAATAGATCTTCTGACTTTACTGGCTTTTGAAAAAATGCCTTTACACCAATAGCTGTCCCCCTGTTTATAATAGCCTCATCCTTCATGGCACTTACTATAACAATTTTAGTGTCTGGAGCAATCGTCAATATTTCATGGCAGCATTCCAAACCATCCATATCAGGTAACGTTAAGTCCATAGTTACCAAATCTGGATGTAATTCACGATATTGTCTTATACCATCACTACCTGTACCAGCACACCCACATACTTCATACTTCGATTTTGCTAAAGCATCTTTTAATAGTTTTTGACTAAAAGGAGAATCATCTACAATTAATACACGAATTTTATCCATCTTGTCACCGCCAGCCTAAATTTAATATTATTACAAATCTACTGTTTAATTATCATTCTATTTTTTTCATTATTTTACCTGCGCAGTATGACAAATATTTGTAACTTTGTCATACTTTTCAACTTTCAAAGCTTTACCGCTAGAAATTTATACGTTACTATTATAAAGAATACTTCATTTAGGTGGAATTTCATCATCTTAAATACAACTTATTCATACTAATACACATTACTTTCAAGGAGGCACATATGCTCGTTCACGAAATAATTCAACAAGGTATGATTAATCAAGTAGTCTTTTTAGGAAAAAGCCCAATTACCTATGGTCAATTAACAGATACAGTCACCAAATATCGAAACTTTTTCTATCAACAAGGTATTCGTCCAGGAGAAAACGTTGGTCTATTCTCCAAAAACTCTGTTGAATTTATCTATAGCTATTTAGCCATTGTTAGTTTAGGAGCCGTCGTTGTACCCCTTAATTTTCAGCTTGTTCCTCGTGAAATTGCTTATATTCTACACAATGCCAATATAAAAAAATTGATTACTATGGCTCATCTCGACTTAGATGCCGAACTTACTACCTATAATTATCAAGGAGAAGTAACTCAGCTACTCATCTCCCAAATATCCCATACAATTTCTCAGCTCGAAATTCCCCAGGCCCCTGTATCTCCTAGCTTTGATGAAAATGAAGTCTGCACTATAATCTACACCTCCGGTACCACTGGAAGTCCCAAAGGAGCCATGCTCACCCATAAAAATCTGGTTAGCAATGCCCAAGCATTTTCACAAGTTTTTACCTACCAGCATGCTGACCGGATTCTTTGTATTCTACCCATGTATCATTGCTTTGCCTGGACAGCTGCCGTATTAACGCCCTTAATTAACGGTTCTTCTATTCTGATCTTAGAGAGTTTTTCCATTAGGGAAACCATTACTGCTATTAGAGATAACGCCTTAACCGTTATTTTTGGCATTCCCAATATGTTTCGACTACTTGCTCAGTGGGCGCAAAAGGAAGATTTTCTTCATGTTAAGCTCTTCGTTTCAGGCGGTTCTTCTCTACCCTATGAAATTTCTGAGCAATTTACAAAAAAAATCGGCAAAACAGTCGTGGAAGGCTATGGACTATCAGAAGCCTCCCCCATTGTATCCTTAAATCCTATTGACAAGGTAAAATACTGTTCCATTGGAAAACCTTTACCTGGTGTTGAGGTTAAGATTATTGATCATGAAAATCATACTCTTCCCCCTTGTGAAACAGGTGAACTACTGGTACGCGGCCCTAACGTAATGCAAGGCTATTATCGATTGCCAGAAGAAACGGCAAAGGCGCTGCAAAATGGTTGGCTTCATACAGGTGATTTAGCATATATGGATACCGAGGGATATATCTTCATTGTGGACAGGTTAAAAGATATGATTGTGATTAACGGCGAAAATATCTATCCACGAGAAATTGAAGAGCTTTTATATGCTTATCCTGCAATAGCCGAAGCTGCTGTTATTGGAATTCCCAATAAGCAATACGGCACTTCTGTCCACGCTTATATAGTCGTCAATGAAGAATCTGTCATCGATAAAAAAGCATTAAAAACCTATCTTCAAGAGAAACTTGCACCTTATAAAATACCTAAAGAGTTTATCACTATTGATTCTTTGCCTAAAAATTCTACAGGAAAAATATTAAAAACAGTATTGCGTCAGCAAGCAACAAATGCTGCTAACTAAAGAAGACTAAGGACTTAGCCGCTCAGAAACTCTCCCTTGTAAAAAGCAGGAGTTTTTGAGCGGTTTAGTCATCTGATAATACAGCTGCCTAAATAGACTCTACTTTAAATACTTCCAAATTTAACTTTTTTGGAAAATTGCGTAAAAAATCAGTTAAATCCCATAAGGTATGATATAATTTTTTTAGCGCTATCATAAGCTTATCGAAAATTCATTAATTCGTATATTGGAGGTTTATAATATGAGTAATTTATTAACCACACTACATAAGCTTGCCTTACAACTCACTATTACTCCTGAGCAAATTGGGATCATAGCTAATAAATTTCAACAAGCTATGCAAAATGGCTTAGCGGGGCAACCTAGTTCACTAAAAATGCTACCCTCTTATTTAAATAAACCTTCCCGCAAAGAAACAGGAACTTTTCTAGCATTAGATTTTGGTGGTACCAATGTCAGAGTGCTCTTAACGGAATTATTAGGAGAAGGTCAGTTCACTGTACACGCTCGTGCAGGAAAACCCCTTAAAAACGATATAGAGCACTATAACCATATTTCCAAACAATCTACAGCTAATCACTTATTTGATTTTATTGCCCAACAAATTGCAACTCTAATTAAACCTGATAGAATATATCCTTTAGGTCATACCTTCTCATTTCCTATTCATCAGATTGGTCTGAATGCAGGCGCATTGATCCATTGGACAAAAGAAATTGAAACAACAGGTGTAGTAGGCAAAGATATTACAGCCCTACTAAAAGCAGCTTTAGTTAAGCAAGGTCTCGAGCATGTTGTCCCCCAAGCCATCATTAATGACACAGTAGGTACATTATTAACTTCAGCCTATGGGAACCCATTCACAGATATTGGTTCTATTTGTGGCACTGGGCATAATACAGCCTATCTTGAACCCTGCGCCCCCTGGACTAAAGAGCCAATGATTATTAACATAGAATCAGGTAATTTTGATCAGTTACCGTTTACGGCCTATGATACCTTGTTAGATAAGCAGAGTGAAAAACCTGGTGAACAAAGATTGGAGAAGATGGTCTCAGGCCATTATATTGGTGAATTAGTACGCATTATTGCCTGTAGTTTATTCGAAGATGGCCTACTCGCAAGCAGCGGTCCTACCCGTGAAATTTTAAAAACACCATATCTATTACATGGTGCTCCCATCTCACTCTTACTGGAAGATGATAGCGAAGAAAGTAACGCTATTGCTTGTTTCCTTAATGATAATCTAGGTATTTTAAACTCAACTATCGAAGACCGCCAAGCGTTGAAGAACATTGCTACTCTTGTTACTACCAGATCGGCACGTCTGGTAGCCGCGACCTATATAGGTATTCTTCACCATATTGATCCTAACCTAACCCAGAACCATACCATTGCCATTGACGGCTCACTTTACGAAAAAACCCCTGGCTATGCTGACACCATTCAAATGACCTTGGACGAAGGGCTTGCTACAACGAGTGAGGTAACCACCACCCTCACAAAAGATGGTTCAGGCATTGGTGCCGCCATTGCTACGGCGATTGCAGTTCTATAAATAGTGAAAAAGAGGTTCAAGTAGTCAATGACTACTTGAACCTCTTTTTATGATAGGAATTATGCACTAACGCTTTGTCGTTCAGCAATTAAATCTTCCAAACGTTCTCTCTGCCTCATTAATTCATCCATAGGCACTTCAGCTGTCCCTTGAGCTACTGGAGGTTGCAGGGTTGCCATACATTTTTGGGAATGCTCTTCCATTAATTTATAACCAAATGCACCTGCTACTACACCAACTGCTAAACCAATCCAAAAATCAGTTCTTGCAAACATCTATAATCACCTCCTTTCACTACCCTTTTACAAAACTCTATCTCAGCAATTAGCCAGTCCACAGCGAAGGAGAGGAGCTCCATTTACTTGCCGATTATTCAATGGACCCCAACCAACAATCTCCATGAAATTAAATAACCAAGTCATAAATAGACCAGCAAATGCTTTGTTCGATCCAAGATTTAGCATACTTACTAAACCAGCAATACTATCTAAATGAAGGGCTTTAGAAGGACTATTTTGTCCGCCGCAATGAGTCACAACCGAATAGGCTGTAATACCAAAGGCTGCCGTCTCTAACACACTAGCCACGCCGTTATTCGGCGTGGAAAACCGCCTTAAAATAAAAGACAAAGCAATTGCCCCACCAGCCAAGAGAGACCAAAATAAATCATTCCGACAATCCTGACCTCCCACTTTATAACCCATAACAGCAAAGATGTTATCAAATACACGCAGTATTCCTACTAACTCCATGCTTGAAATAGTATACTCTACCACCACTGAGCGAGTAATTGGATTCCAAGCCACTTTGTTAATACCATCACATGTCTTGAGCTGTGACAAATGGCTTGCAAATACGGTAGATAACTGTGGTGCTATTACAATCCTTACCCGCCCAGGGATCACATGGACAATTTCATACGCCTTACTTCTCATTTTTTCTTCTCCATTAATAAAATGCGTGCACTATTTAACACTACACCAATAGTCGCAGCATTATGGATAAGTGCCGAGACCATAGGGCTAGTCCTTCCAATGGCTCCCAACAGCATTGCCGCTGTATTAACAGCGATGGTCGTTGTAAAATTCTGCTGCACGATTTTCATTGTATTTTGTCCTAAATCAATCATTTCAGGAATAATTAAGGGATCATCTGAGTTAATCGTCATCGCTGCAGATTCCACTGCAATATCCGTACGTCGCCCTCCCATGGCAACACCTACGTCGGCAAAGGCTAAAGCAGGAGCATCATTTATACCATCACCAATCATCATCACCTGAGAACCACGCTGTAATTTTGACACTAATAAGGCTTTGTCTGCAGGCAGAACCTCTGCATGATAAGAGTCAATATCTAGCGTTCCAGCCACATGTTGTGCCACATTCTTACTGTCACCTGTAAGCATAACAATTTCGTCAATGCCGCTACGACGTAAACGATTTATAGTTCTTTTCATATTTGGTCTTATTGGATCATTAATAACCAGCATACCTAGTAAGATTCCGTCACGAGCCACGTATACTACATTGTAGCCACAATCTGCATAGGTTTCTCCTCGTTCAACAGCAAATTGACATTCAACATTATTTTCTCGCATAAAAGGAATACTGCCAACTAGAATCTCACCACCAGACACCTCTTCATAATCAGGTACATTAGCCTGGATACCCTTAGCTATAATAGTCTCCGTAGTAGTATGGGGTGGAACTTCCCAGCCTTGTTCCTCTACATAATCTAAAATAGCTGAAGCCAGAGGATGAGCAGAATGGAATTCTGCAGCTGCCGCTAATAGCACCAACTCTTTCTCCAATATACCTGTTGATGGCTCAATTAATATAACCTTCGGAGTACCTACGGTAATCGTACCCGTTTTATCTAGAACAACCGTATTAATGCTGCCTAAGGCTTCTACATAGTTACCACCTTTAATCAGCACCCCTCGTTTGGCAGCGTGCCCAATGGCTGCTGAAATTGCCGTAGCAGTAGAGAGTTTCAAGCCGCAAGAGTAATCAATAAACAATATATTAAGTACTCTTTGCCAATCTTTCGTAATTCCGTATACTAATCCTGCAGCAATAAAGGAAATCGGTACTAATTTCGTAGCCATCTGATCAGCAAAGTTTTGCACAGGTGCCCGCCGCGACTGAGCTTCTTCCACCATATGAACAATTCGTGCAAGAGCTGTAGCGTCTCCTACTTTTTCTACTATAATCTCTAAAAAACCATTTTTAACTACAGTTCCCGCATATACATAATCCCCGCTGGATTTCTCTACGGGAATATACTCACCTGTAATAGATGACTGATCAACCGCTGCTATACCATGTTTTACCCTACCATCAACACAAATCTTCTCTCCCAGATGTACACCAATATGATCTCCAGGTTTTAAACTCTCAACGGCTACTCGCCGTTCATGACCATCTGCTTCAATTTTCCAGGCATGAGGCTGATCTAGCCGCAGCATATCTGAAATATGATTGCGAGCCTTCTCTGCCGTATATGTTGTCAGCATTTCTGCCGCATTCGCTAACATTAATAAGGTTAGACTTGATTCAGGCTTACCTGATATAACCGATGCCAAGACTGCCGTAGCCGTGAGAGTATCCGCATTAGCCTGACGCTCTTTCACTAATCCCTTAATACCATTGCTAATAAAATTCCGTGCAACAAATAAGGTAAAAGCACTTCTAGCAAGATATATACCATTGAAAGCCATAGGAGAATACATGCGTAGTAACTGAAGTCCTACCAAACCTAAGCCAGCGGTAATCGCATCGCGTCGATACTCATTTACTTCAGAAGGCTTCTCTTTCTTTTTAGAGGATACAGAATTCACTAGCTGTTTCTCACTAATGGCAACACCTTGAATGATCCTACTTATGATCTTCTTAGAAGGAACACCACAAGAGCGTACTGTCATATGCCCCTTATCATCTACATAGGCACTAACAACTCCAGCTACCTTACGAACTTGAACTTCCAGTATCGTTTTTTGCCTTAGACTAAACTGTACCGGAACAGAAAAAATACTATATTGATATGTCATGAATCTCGCCCTTTCAATAATGAATAGGACCACCATAACATTTGTGGCCCTGAAGGACGCTGTCCTAATGTCCACACTTTATTAGCTCCCCAAGCCATTAGCCACAAGGATACCAATGTACGTAAATCAAAAGTTAGGCCTGTACTATTTTTAATCGATTTATTCACACTACTAAAACCGCTACGGATATCACTGCCTATTTTTCCATAAGGACTAAGAGGATTCGGTCGCCGTGAAAACTCTTCTAAATATCCTATAATTCTTTCAATCTGCTCATCTGAACAGCTATACTCTAGCAGTAGAGTGCCCGTTATCTGGTTGATAGTAAAGCTACGCAATGCCGATGCACCCGTTAATTGTTGTTCTAGATTCCTAGCAAAATCAGCGTTATTAACCAGCTTCTCATGATAATACCGACGCCGCCCGTTGCTATTATGTACTAATTGAAAACCTTTGCCGCGATACAATTTCCCAACTTGCTTTCCCGCAGAAATTCCTAAAGCCAATCCAGTCAAATAACTCATATTTTCATCTCCTCCTGTATTGCCGTGCTACCAATTTTTCTACTTCAATCAACAAAGGATTATCCGCCACATCATCTGGCGAATATTGAATCAAGACTGAGCCTGTTCCTGGATTGACGGAAAACGTATGAATATCAGTAACTGAAGCCAAATATTCTTTAACCTGCCGTGCATTGTCAGGGTTGTTTAATAGTTGATTGGAATAAAGCCGCACTCTACCGGGTACATAATGTAACACTTCAACATGCTGAGATAAAAAGGAGATCACGGTTTTCTGGTGAAAAAAGTTGGTACAACCAGTAAATAAACCTCTTATTCCCCACACCTCCTTAGTTATGTTTCTTTGCAAGCTTTTGCGATGCTGCCAAGAATGTATTCCAGACCACAATGTTAGCAAGATACCAAAAGCAACATGATATTTTTTATTGAAAGGTAATGTCAATAAGCTTCCTGCTAAAGAAATGACTAAACCTACATTGGTTGCTGATTTCTCTAGTTGCATAATAGCTACCGTCCCTTCATTCTTTATGATAATGAAAATCATTATTGATTCGTTAAAAATTATACTATTCTCTTACTAATACTGTCAATATTTTTCCTAATTCTGCTACTCGTATTTTCCTTTTTTGTTGTATTCTGTTATGTTTTGGAGATTTCCTGCATAATTTGGTATAATTTTCTGATTTTAGAAAGGACTCATAAATGGTAATAAAAAATAATCATTGGATACAAAAGTACTCAATGATTATTTTTCTTCATTATTCTTTTATCATAGAAATGAAATACTTGTGAATAACGTCATTTTTTGTTAACTCAGGATGAAATGCCGTCACCAGCATCTTGTCTTGCCTTGCAATGACAATTTTATCATGTACCCTTGCCATAACGTTCACATTTTGGCTTGCCTGTTCGATGTAAGGGGCACGAATAAAGACTGCCTTTAAAGGCTCTGCACCAAATTCAGGCACTGCCATGTCAGCTTCAAAGCTCTCTCGCTGGCGACCAAATGCGTTGCGGCGAACTACAATATCCATGAGCCCTAAACGAGGTTGGTTACTATCGATAATTTCCTTTGCTAGAAGAATCATGCCCGCACAAGTTCCATATACCGCCATGCCCTGGGCAACTCTAGCCTTGATTTTGTCCATTAGCCCCCATTCCACCATTAGCTTGCCAATGGTAGTACTTTCTCCTCCGGGGATGACTAAGCCAGCGACTTCATCCAGTTCTTCCGGCTTTCTAATTTCTACTGCTGTTGTTCCACAACCGTCCAGCATTAGGCAATGCTCGCGAAAAGCTCCTTGCAATGCTAGTACTCCTATTTTCATATGGACATCCCTGCTTTCACCCCTGCTTACCAGCCACGATCTTGCATACGCTCATGATCTGCTATGGTAGAAATATCAATTCCTACCATAGCCTCACCGAGATCGCGAGAAACTTCTGCTAATATTTTCGGGTCATTATAGTAAGTAGTTGCTGATACAATCGCTTTCGCTCTTCTTACAGGATCACCTGATTTAAATACGCCCGAGCCGACAAAAATACCATCGCAGCCTAGATGCATCATTAGAGCCGCATCAGCTGGTGTAGCAATACCACCTGCCGCAAAATTTACAACTGGTAATCGCCCCAGTCTTTTAACTTCCATAACAAGCTCTAAAGGAGCTGCAATGTTTTTCGCAAAAGTAAATACTTCTTCATTGGTTAAGCTTTGCAACTGACGAATTTCGCTCATCACCATACGAATATGTTTTACAGCTTCTACTACATTGCCTGTCCCTGGTTCTCCCTTGGTACGAATCATCGCAGCACCCTCACCAATACGACGCAACGCTTCACCAAGATTTTTAGCACCGCAAACAAAAGGAACTTTAAACTGATGTTTATCAATATGATATTTATCATCCGCAGGTGTTAATACTTCACTTTCATCAATATAATCTACACCCAAGGATTCTATGATTTGGGCTTCGACAAAATGACCAATTCTCCCTTTTGCCATAACTGGAATAGTCACCGCATCCATAATTCTTAAAATAATAGTTGGATCGGCCATCCGAGCAACCCCACCAGCCGCGCGAATATCTGCTGGCACACGTTCTAATGCCATTACAGCACAAGCCCCTGCTTCCTCAGCAATTTTTGCCTGTTCAGGTGTAGTTACATCCATGATCACGCCACCTTTAAGCATTTCTGCTAAGCCAGCTTTTACGCGAAAAGTCCCTTGTTGCATATAATTGTTACCTCCTGTATTTGTTTTCATCATCAGTCCCGGAGAAAACTGTAATCCGAGGACTTTCTAAAAATATACTGTTATTATAAATCAAAATAGACCTCTTTGAAATATACAGAATTACTGTTTTTAATAAGGACAGTTTTGAGTGATGAGTATCTCACATGTCTTTTTTCTGTATTCTAGTCTTCACAGAATGCACAATTTCTCTAGCGAAAGGCCCCAAATTACCATTTGCATAGGCCTTCATGATTCCAGCGGCTACTTGCCTAATGGCACTTTTTATAATAGCTGGATCAGTAATATTCTTCTGTTTCAAAGCATCTTCAATACTTACCGCTGCCTCAATCGCCTTCTGTGCTGCTACCGTATTAATAGCGTGCACCAAATCTGCTTTTCCTATTATTACCTGTCCGACAAATTGAAAAATTTCTACTGTTTGTGCAACTAATTCTGGGGGAAACTGGTTCACAATAATAACTGGTGAATGACCTAATGCAATCTCATCTGCATGACCAACAAACTTAGCGCAGATACACTTCACATGAGGAGCTGCTATATGATTGAGCATATCTTGCCCTACATTCGTTGCTATATTAATCACCCTTAAGGGCTTTTCTATCGTGTTAAACACTTTGATGCAGCTCACAACTTCTGGATCAGGTACAGCCAAAATTATTATATCTAAATCTGCCATTTCTTCTAATGTAGCAATTGTGGAAACATTAAACTCTGCTGCCACGCCATTCATCTGGTCGAGATTTCTGTCAAATATATATAAATCTACCTGTTCTGCTAATAATGAAGTCAATACTTTCCCCATACGACCAATACCCACTAACCCAATCTTCATATTACTTCACGTCCTTTTGCTTTACTAAAATTGATTCTAGCAACCTTTTATTAGTATATGATTGCAAATAAAAAAAGCGCTACGCTTTCTTCTCAGCCTAAGCGACAGGTTCATGTTAATATATGCGCAGATTAAATGCTAATGGAATCGCGTTAATAACATGAACCTGTCACGACCCTAATAGCAACAAATTGTATCTAAAACTTATGAATTCTAGTGTAATAAAAAAAATCACCCTCTACTATATAGAGAGGTGATCCTTCTTGCTACTTCATCTACAATTTCTAATATTACGACGATGATAATAAGTACTGCAACTACAAAACGCTCTTTCATAATACTCCCTAAAACCAGCTTTGGATTATTGGAATGACATATGGATCGTAAAAGTAATGCAGGAATAAAAACATGATTAAGCCTACTATCCCACCCACTGCAGAACCATTAATGCGAATCCATTGCAAATCATCACCAGCTTTATCTTCCACAAAACGATTTAATTTATCATCTGTAAACTCACTTAATACTCTTTCTGCAATCTCGCCAATGATATGATGTTCTTTTTCAATAAATTGATGCAATACTAGTTTAATACGTACTTCTAACCAGTCTTGTATCTCACTATTTTCTTTGAAGAATTCCCAGTACCTATCTATTTGGCTATAAATCCAATTAACTAATTGAGAATACAATTGAGGATTTGTTGTCTCAATAAAATTTTCAACCATATGTATTGTTGTATCACCTAAGTCTACATCCGTAGCCAGGGTCATTTTCCAATTCTCAATTTGTTCCAACCAAATAAAATCCATCTCTGGCTGCTCTAGAAGCTCTGTTAACTTCTCAGATATCCTTGTATGTAGTCTATGTTCGGGATTTTTAATCTCCTCTAAGATGGTCAGCACTTCTCCATAAAAAGCATCTGTAGCATCCGAAATGCTCACGCTATTGGTTTGTTCACCTAGCCAAATAAAAGCTCTCTCCAAGGGCGATCTACTCTTGATTTGGGTGATATCTTCCAAATATTTGTGAATACTCTGCTTCATTTCAACTTTATCAAGCTGGTTTATTAATTCATCTACAATATACACTGTCAAGATTTGCGCTCGTTGGTTTTCTAATAACCACCTGATCACATATCTAACCTGAGATACAAGGTTTATAGTCTTAATTTCCTTCCTAATAAAAATATCTAAGTACCCTACGACCTCCCGAATATCTAGCTTACTTAAAATGTCTCTCCACAATTTTTCCAGGGAGCCTCTTAATAATTCCTTGCCCTGCTTATTCTCTACAAAATCAATGAGTACGGAAACAAAGCAGCTATTATCAACTCTTCTTTGTATGGACTGAACTGTAAGTAAATCCTGATCTATCATCGTACGAATCGACTTTATCACTCTCCCACGATGACGGGGGATCAATGCCGTGTGCCAAGGGAATCCAAAAGGTTTTTTAAATAATGCAGTGATTGCAAACCAATCCGCAATTCCCCCGACTAAAGCTGCCTCCATGATTGTAAAAAACATTTCTACGGCTACCTTATCTTTATAATAATATTTAAGCCCAATGGCTACTAGAAATAATAAGAATACTAGGAGTAATACTTTATTTGCTCTGTTTTTATTTCTCATCAATATTCACCCATATTTACAGCCAGAAGGTCAGACCATATATAATAACCCCTACAAGTCCGCCAACTATAGAGCCATTGATCCGAATCATCTGCAAATCATTTCCCATTTTATTCTCAACAAAATTCACTAATCGCTCATTGGTAAATTCATTAAGACTCTCCTTTACGATCCTGCCTATTTCATCATGATGAGTATCAATCCACTCGCTCAACGTAGCCTTTAGATAAATATCTACTTTTCTCCGATCTTCCTGATTTTTAGCCAAATTAGCAATCAATACATCTAGGTGAGTGATAAGAGCTTCCATCCCTCTGACTATTATCTTATTATCAACAACAACCTTATGATATACCGTAACCATAGATCTTCCCATTTTCTCGCCTAGATTAAACTTGCGTATAATATTTTGCTGCATCCACGTCTCAACCTTATACTGAAAATCCTCATCAATTTTCATTTTAGCTACAAACTGTTCTAATTTTGCCTTTCCCTCCAGCCTTAAAGGATGATTCCTAGATTGCATTTCTGATAAAATAGTCAGCAATCCATGCTGTGCCGCCTTCGCTAATTGCTTCGGAGATAAATCCATTAGCAGATTAAACAATTTCCTTCTATCCATACCATGCTCATATTTTTTTATAACGGCAGCAAAGACATCTGCCAACAAATGAGGAAATTTGTCTTTCTCAACAACAAGAATACATTGACTAATCAACAAATCTAGTACTTTGTCATCATACTCATGATCAATAAGCCATTGTACACTTGGAATAACATAGGGAAGCATCTTACTATTCTCTATATTTTCTTCTACAAACTTCTCAATCACCGCCTCTAATTCCTCGGGCTTTATATGAAGAAGAAAATCTTGCAAGAAGCGATATATCATTTTTTTCACATCTTGCTTACCGCTGTTATCATTCATAAAATACAGCAACGTAGCTGAAAGGTCGTAGTCGTCCAAACGCTTTTTTATATTGTCTTTTATTAATATTTCATGTTCAACCATATACACTAAAGCCTGAAAAATCTTCTCCCGATTCCGTGGAATAATTGCCGTCGAAAACGGTATTCCTAATGGACGGCGAAATAAGGCTGATACCGCAAACCAATCTGCTAAACCACCGATCATCGCTGCACCAAACCCACGGTTCAGAAGGCCTCCTAAGAAAGTGTGGGCAAAGGGATAACTCGCCAAAAAACCACAAGATACAATGCCTAATATACAAGTTGCCTTATATTTGTTAGCAATCATAATTTAGCATTGACCTCTTCCAATTCACTGTCATCTACCTCGCCAAACCATGACTCTAAACGAAACTTTGCCTTATGTTTAACTTCCTGATCAATATAGATAGAAATTACCGCCAAGGCCATCATTAAAGCGCCAAAATCATCTGTATATCCCATAAATGGTATCAGATCAGCGATTGCATCAAAGGGCGTGATAAAATATCCTAAGGCCCCGATAATAACGGCCTTAACCTTTTTAGGAACATTGTCTTTTTGCAAAGTGTAATAGAGCAGTAATACAACATAGACTAACTTTTTGCCAGCTTTTGCAGCAAATCTCTTTAATTTTTCAAACAGCTCTTTATCTGTATATTTCATAGAGTATTTTTCATAATCTATTTTCATTTTAAAGCCTCCTATAAAGGTACTTGTTATTTTTCTTTTAGTATCTCTCCTTATCACTACTATAATTTATCCACTATATAAAAGACAAGTCATCCTTTTACTTTTTTGTAAAAGGATGACTTGTTTATTTAATAATTCTCACCTTTAAATTCGCTAATACTTAATGTATTTTCTTTTGTATCATTTGCCGTTACCGATACTATATCTCCCACCTTAACCAAAGGAATTTTCGGGGAAGTATTAGAGTTACCGACAAAAATTCGATTATCTCCCTCTATCATAAAGTAGAAATAGGACTCTCCACCTTTTACGACTTGGGAAACACGACTGATTTTCCCTTGTAACTTCAAGGCCTTATGTTCTTGACTAGGAACAAATTGATTGCCTTTGCTCGCCAATACTTGCTGATAGGCACGCAACCCGTTCTCAATATCTGCCCCTACACCTACTAAGTTATAATTTTCTACTGAAATAAAAGATACTGCTTTGAGCAAACCCTCTTTATCTTTTAATGGAGCAATATAGGTGGGTACGCCACCAATGTTATACAAAATAGGATATCCGGCCCTATAGGATTTCTCTTGTACTTGGCCTTCTGCTGATTTTTTGGCTCCACCTTCATCAGCACCAGATACCTTATACCACTTTGCTTCTTTAGTACGAGAATTAATTAAAATGAAACCCACAGAGCTTCCATCTTTTCCTGATGAAGTAATGCCAGTATACCAATATACACTATCATCATTACCATAAATAAGATGAAGTTCGTTTCCTGTTGGTTTTAATGTTCCTGTTTTGGCAAAGACGCTATTCCAAAACCCATTTATGTAATCGCCCCAATCCTTAACTTGCTTATATACATAACTTTCAGGCTGTACCCTATCAATCCAGCGAGGCAAATCCTCAATGCCATATTTACTGATTTCGCCAGTCTGCGCATTTACAGTGACTGCACCTACTGCATCCGAACCAGAATACCCCACTTTATTCTTATATAACGTAATAACCCAGAAAGGATTAAGATCATCATCCACTTCAAAAGAAAAATCCGATATTCCAATATTAAAGAAACCATGAAAATATACATATCTGGGTAGATAATCAAAGAAAAAGCCTTTCATCTGATACTTTAAGTATATATCTTTACCATTTGCCGATTGAACAAGATGTACATCTTGTGGATTGGTGGCTGATACCATTACAAAACCTTTACTGCCCCTCGTATAATTAGTCAGCCATTGAAAAATCCCCCGATGCTCTAGTGGGGCCACATAATACAGCTTATCTTTAACCTTTTGTAAAGACAACTCACCAATTTGTACCTCGCTGCCTAAAGCTGGTACTTCACCAATGATTTTTTCTGCTAATTTACGAGCAGTCTCTTCATCAACAATTCGTATTTGTGATAAATTAATAGGTTCAATATCAGAAGTAAAGGAACTTTCTTTTACTTCTCCTAATAAGCTCCTATAAGAGCTACTATATAACATAGGAGCACTTGTCAGAATCGGTAAAATTAAAAGATTACTCACACCGATTGCTAATAATATCGCCCCTGTAAAACCTAACATTTTATATCGCTTATAGTTTTTACCATTATTTTGATAATTAGCAATATCAACAACATGCGGTCTTTCTTGGAATAACTGGGGGAACAGATTTTTCAACACTTGGCCCCAGGCTGTTTTAGCAATAAACTGTCTAAACTTATTCAGCAAGATTAATGCTGAAACAAATAAGAATAATATTCCCCAAGCAATAATTAAGTTAGACCAGTCCGTAAAGCCAAATGCTAATACTGGCATTTCCATAAAGAAATATAAAAAATTGACTACTAGGAATACTATTATCAAGAATGGCAACACATTGAATCACTCCTCGCAAATTAAAGCTCTATTACTACTTGCTATTCGCCATACACGGGCGCTCATCCTGCTAACTCCAAGGTTAATCCCTACCATATCGGCAATGAGTTCTTCCCCCAATCCATATCCCTTTAGTATAATAAAAAAATAACAAATTACACATTAACTTTAACATATTATACAAACTAATTATGTTATAATTTATTTATATATATAGAGGTAGGTGTTTTCATGAAAACAGTTGCATTAATTGCTCATGATCGTAAAAAAGAAACAATGCTGGCATTTGTTGTTAAGCATCAGCAAATTTTAGCAAAACACAATTTAGTGGCAACAGCCACTACTGGTCGCCTTATTAAAGAATCCGTTGGATTAAATGTTACCACTTATTTGTCGGGACCATTGGGTGGTGATCAACAAATAGGAGCACGTATTGCTTGTGAAGAAATCGATATGGTTATCTTTTTAAGAGACCCTTTAACTGCTCAGCCTCATGAACCAGATATTACAGCCCTTCTTAGATTATGCGATGTGCATAACGTTCCAGTTGCCACCAATGAAGCAAGTGCCCATTTACTAGTTATTACACTAGATGAATGTCCATAATTTTTTATGACTGTAAAAGTAGAGGTAGTTTAATACTGCCTCTACTTTTTATTTCATACATGCAGTCAATTAACTGATGAGTCTTTTCTTGAGAAAATACCCTGGTACTTTTCCTAGAACGATTGCGAACAATGCCAAACTAGCAATATGCTGCCACAATATCATGCTTACATTACCAACAACCAAAGCCCGACAAACTTCCACACTATGATATAGAGGATTTAACCAAACTAATGTCTGCATCCACGCTGGCATGGACACAATCGGAAAAAATACCCCCGCAAACAAATACATCGGCGTTGTCACTAGGGTGATGTAATAATTTAAATAATCAATATGCCCAATGATACCAGTATAGGATAAGGCCATCAATGAAAATACAGCCCCAGGGAAAATAAGAAAAACTGGAATCAAAAGAGACCATACTGACTGTACTTGCCCCATGGCAGCAATCACTAGCAAAATAACAATACCAAAAACAACATTCTTTACAATCCCAAATAAGACCTCACCAGCTACAACATCTGTCACCGTCGCTGGCCCTGCCAGCATGGCATGAAAAGTCTTTTGAAAATGTAAACGTACAAAACTCGAATAGGTACACTCAAAAGTTGCTGCCCACATAGCTGCTGAAGCCACCATCCCTGGAGCAAGAAACTGAATGTAGCTCATCCCCCCTATATCTTGAACATAAGCTCCTAATCCATAACCCATAGCAGAAAGATATAAAAAGGGTTCCAATGCATTAAATACTGTATTCGACCATAAGGTACGACGAAAAACAATCAGGTGGCGCTTTAAAATTCCTAAGGCCGTTTTCATTCTTCATCTCTCCTACCAGTTAATTTTAGGAATACATCTTCTAAATTTGCAGGTCGAAGATAACAAACATGGTGATCCAAGCCTATTTCATTTAACTTGTCCCACAATCTTTTGCCATCCTTGGTAAAAATAAATAAGCTATCAACAATATATTCCGCCTTACCACCTATTGCCTCAATCTTCTCGTTAATCCCAGAAGGTAGCATCTCCATTGACACTCGTACCTCAATGACAAATGGCAGTACATATTGGCGAACTAATTCCTCAGGGCTGCCTACTGCCAATATTAATCCATCATTCATAATAACAATTCGATCACAGATCTGTGCAGCCTCCTCCATGTAATGGGTCGTTAGGAGCATAGTAACCCCATCCTCTTTAAGACGTCTAAGCTTCTGCCAAACCAGACGACGTGCTTGGGGATCAAGACCTGTTGTCGGCTCATCTAAGATAATTACTTGAGGCTTATTAATGAGAGCCCTGGCAATCACCAAACGACGTTTTGCCCCACCAGAAAGCATCTCTACATTCACGTTCACTTTATCCGCTAAGCCCATAAACTCTAACAGCTCTTTCCCGTAGGTTCTCGCATCTTTAGATGAAATACCAAAATATCCGCCATATACTTCCAGATTCTCTATTACGCTTAAATCAGGGTCAAGATTATCCTCTTGAGGAACAATACCGAAAATCTGCTTAATACGAGGTGGAGTAATTGGGTCGATTCTTTCCCCCATGACCTCAAGATATCCTTCATCTACTGTAGATAGACCGTAGATCATTCGCATAGTAGTAGACTTACCTGCCCCATTATGACCTAAAAAACCAAAGCACTCACCCTTATTAATCGTAAAAGATATGCCTTTTAAGGCACGAAATTTTCCATATGATTTGCCTAAGTTTTCAGCCTTAATAACACAACTCATAACCTACCTCCAATTATTGATGTAAAGAAAGAACAGCCACTATAATTGTTAGGCTGTTCTTTTCTGATCATAATATTTTAACTATATTATACATAGAATCTCGTTCAACGGGAATACGCCCTGTTTGCCTGATAGTTTCAATAATAGTATCTTTACTCAGAGATGTCGCTGATTTAGCCCCTGCTGCATGCATAATTTTTTCTTCACTCACAGTCCCATCAATATCATTAGCACCAAATCCTAACGCTATCTGAGCGATGGGTAATGTTAGCATCACCCAATAAGCTTTTATATTTTTAAAGTTATCTAACATTAAGCGAGAAATAGCCATGGTCTTAAGTTCATCCCATACGGAAGTCCGCTCGATCCTTTTACCTAATACAGTATTATTGGGATGAAAAGGAAAACAAATAAACGTTTGGAAGCCACCTGTTTCATCTTGCAAAGAACGTAGGGATAATAAATGATCAACCCGTTCCTCAATGGTCTCAATATGCCCATATAACATACTAGCATTGCTGCGAATCCCTAACTGATGTGCTGTGCGGGCCACTTCTAGCCACTGGGCAGCAGTAGCTTTTTTAGAACAAATCTCAACTCTTACTCTATCTGACAGAATTTCTGCACCACCACCAGGCATCGAGTCCAAACCAGCACTTCTTAGTTCTGTTAGCACCTCGGTAACTGATTTACCAGAAATCGTTGCAAAATGAACAATTTCAACTGCTGTAAATGCTTTTAGATGGATACTGGGCAAAGCTTCTTTTAAAGCCCTTATAATATCTACATAATAGGAAAAGGGCCAATCAGGATGTAAACCACTCACAATATGTAGCTCTCTAAGATCAGGATCTTTAGCTGCCTGTATAGCTATATCTAAAGCCTTCTCCTTATTCATAACATATGACTGAGCACTATCTGCATCACACCCGAAAGCACATAACTCACAACGGGCAGTACAAATATTAGTAAGGTTTATATGGCGATTCACATTGTAATATACATAATCACCGCTCACATTTTGTCTGACTATATCTGCTAAATAACCTAACCACGTTAAGTTATTACACTCAAATAAGGCAATTCCATCTTCCCGGCTAAGCCTAATTCCATTCCTAACTTTTTTCTCTATTGTATCTAAAACTATATTCACGTAGTGACACTCCTTCCATATTGTATTCTTCCCTAAAAAAACATTCTCTTCCTGCAAAATGTTACAAAAATCCTAAAAATATATTTTTCTTCTCAGACTAAGGGTCAAGTTCCTGTTATCATAAGACGGGGTTGAATGCTAATGACGTAGCGTTAATAAAGGAACCTCGCGCGACCTATAACCAGCAAAATTTATTTAAACCTTACTAAAAGCTTTATACTACAAAAAAACACCCACAAAAGTGAGTGTTTTTTTCTTTAACCAGCAACTATCTATCCTCCCAGGCCGTTTCCAACCAAGTACTTTCGACGTATAAGGGCTTAACTGCTGTGTTCGGTATGGGAACAGGTGG
>JARBUM010000181.1 GCA_029239675.1 Pelosinus sp.
GAAATCATGAAAATCTTTGAGCGTATTAATAAAGATGGGACAACCATTGTTATGGCTACTCATGATAAAACAGTGGTAGATGCTATGAAAAAAAGGGTTATCGCCATAGAGAAAAGCCGTATTGCTCGGGATCAGGTGAAAGGGGTATACGGCTATGAAGATTAGAACCATGGAGTATTTTGTTAAAGAAGCCCTTTCTTCTCTTAAACGTAATGGGTTAATGAGTTTTGCTTCTGTAACTACTGTGGCATTGTCCCTGCTCATTTTGGGAATGTTTTTGGTCATGGTACTAAATTTAAATAATATGGCTTCTGCCTTAGAATCACAGGTACAGATTTCCGTATATTTACAAGATGGTTTAAGTGACCTTGAAATGCGTGAAGTAGGGACTCGCATTACAAAACTTCCCGGTGTTGTACAAGTGAATTTCATAGGTAAAGAAGAAGCCATGAGTCGCTTTAAAGACCGTTTAGGTGAGCAGCAAAACTTATTAAATGCTTTAGGCGAGGCAAATCCTCTACCTAATGCATTTGAGGTCAAGGTGGACAAGACAGAACGGGTAAAACCCGTAGCCCAGGCTATCATGCAGTTTAAAGGAGTAGAAAATGCTAAATTCGGACAAGAAGTCGTAGAACAGCTATTTGCTCTGACAAAAATGGTGCGTATTTTTGGCCTGGTGATTATTGTATTCTTGGCCTTAGCGGCTTTATTTATTATTTCCAATACCATCCGAATTACCGTATTTGCTCGGCGCAGAGAGATTGGTATTATGAAATATGTGGGTGCTACGAATTGGTTTATTCGCTGGCCTTTCTTACTGGAAGGCATGATGTTAGGGTTTGGTGGAGCGTTAATAGCTGTATTGTTGCTAAATGAAACCTATGGGGTTCTGATTCATCAGGTATACGAATCCTTGGCTTTCTTACCGCTAATTCCCCAATACCCATTCATTACCAATATTAGTGTAGTGTTATTGGTGACAGGTACAGTGATTGGGGCTTTGGGAAGTACCATATCGCTACGCCGGTATATGAAAGTATAGTTGGGTATGCAGGAGGGATGGAATGTTTAGGATGAGACAGTATCTAGGCATAGGGTTAATACTAGCTTTGTTGTGTGTAACTGTTGGTCCTGCATTAGCCAATGAATTGGCAGAGCAGCAACAACAGGTTCAACAGCAGATGCAAGTGCAACAGGAAAAAACAGAGCAGGCCAAACGTAAAGTGAATAGTGTTGCAGAGCAATTACACAAAGTGCAGCTGGAATTAGATAATGCACAAGGTGATTATAAGGCCATTCAGGCTAAGTTAAGTGCAACGGAAGAGCAAATTACCGTCAATACAGCCGTTTTGTCTAAAGCAGAAAAAAATCTGTCAGAACGTAGTCTAGTATTAAATAAACGGATTCGTGATATCTATCAGAATGGTCAGCTTAGTTATTTGGATGTATTATTTGGTGCCAATGATTTTGGTGACTTTACCACTCGGATGGATCTTTTAAAACGAATCATGAATAAAGATATTGAATTGATTGTGAAAGTAAAGGCGGAACGGGAATTAATACTGCAAAAGAAAGTAGAATTAGAAAATGACAAGGCCGCCATTGTACAATTGGAAAACGCAGCAAAAGAAAAGAAAAGAATCATTGAATCTAGTAAAAAAGAACGAGAAGCTGTTCTAGCATCTGCTGTAAATGAACGAGATACAGCAGAGCAGTCTTATCAAGAGCTATTAGAAACTTCGCGTAAGATTGAGCAAATGATTCGCCGTAATCAAGGGTCACAACAAGGGCCTAGCGGTAGTGGTGCCTTGATGTGGCCAACAGATGTTACCGAGATTACCTCACCATATGGCTGGCGCACCCATCCTATTTTTGGCACATCCCGTTATCATAGTGGTATCGATATTGGAGCGGATTATGGAGATTCTGTAAGGGCCGCTGATAGTGGTGTGGTCATTTATGCCGATTGGATGGGCGGTTATGGTAAAGCTGTAATTGTCGATCATGGGAATGGTATGTCCACTTTATATGCACATAATTCGGAATTGCTCGTAGGCGAGGGGCAAAGAGTGCGTAAGGGAGAAGTTGTTTCCAGGGTAGGTTCAACAGGCTACTCAACGGGACCACATTTGCATTTTGAAGTACGTCAAAATGGTTCGCCAGTGAGCCCAATGGAATATCTGCCATAAAACTAAATAAAGTTATGATAAGGGTACCCTCCAATGGGTGCCCTTATGGAATATTTCATGGATTTTCTACATATATTTAGTTATGTGTGTTTTAATAGAGAATAGGGTAACGAAAATTTGAAAGGATATTTCAAATTGTTAATTTGGAATTGAGGTGTATATATTGAGTCGTCGTAAGATTATAGTATTAGCTATTTTATTAGTAGTTTTTACTTTTACAGCAACTACAGCTGGTTTTTTATATTTGCTGAAGGGAAATTCACCTGATGTTGTGAGTACCATAAAATTTTTCAGGGCGTTGCAGATTGTAAAAGCCCGCTATGTAGAGCCTGTGGATACGGATACCTTAGTAGCAGGTGCTGTAAAGGGAATGGTCGGTTCTCTAGGAGATCCTCATTCTATTTATATGGATGCCAAGATGTACAAGGAATTTATGGTGGAAACAGAAGGTTCTTTTGGTGGTGTGGGTATGGTTCTTGGTGTAAAAGACAAGACTTTAACCGTTGTCTCACCGATTGAAGGTACACCTAGTGACAAAGCGGGAATAAAAAGCGGAGATCAGATCCTTAAAATTGATGGGAAAGATACGAAAGATATGGCTTTAGACGAAGCTGTCAGTAAAATTCGCGGCCCTGAGGGTACTACCGTGACTTTGGCCATTCGTCATGAAAGTGAACCTGTGAAAGATGTTGCGTTGACTAGGTCTAATATTCAAATTAAAACAGTAGCAGGAAAAATGCTTCCTGATAAGATTGGTTATATTCGAATTTCCATGTTTAATGAAAATACGGGCAGTGATTTTAATCAAAAGTATAAAGAATTAGAAGCTGAAGGTATGAAAGGGATTATTCTCGATCTGCGGGATAATCCAGGCGGCTTATTAGAAGAAAGTGTTAAGGTTGCCAGCAAGTTCGTGCCTAAAGGACCAGTGGTCTCTGTAGTTACCCGAGATGGACATCGGGAGACCCATTCTTCCAATTTAGAAGCGGTTAAATATCCTGTGGCAGTGTTAGTTAACGGTGGTAGTGCCAGCGCCTCGGAGATTGTATCTGGAGCGATTCAGGATACAGCTTCCGGAACGTTAATTGGTACTAAGACTTATGGTAAGGGTTCTGTGCAAACCGTGCTTCGCTTAGACGGTGGTGCCATAAAATTGACCATTGCCAAATACCTAACGCCCAATGATCGTTCCATTAACGGTATTGGTATTGAACCTGATATAAAAGTGGAAATGGCAAAGGACACAGTGAAAGATATACAACTAGACAAAGGCATAGACTTTGTGAAAGAAAAAATGGGGAAATAAAAAGGTTAGCGGCTGGCTTTTGCTTAGCCGCTTTTTTCTAATAGGTAGGAAAGGAAATGATTGAACACAGAGAACCACAGAGGACGCAGAGGAAGAACATTAAAATTCCCCTCTGTGTTCTCTGCGCCTCTGCGGTTAGAAGGTTCTATATTTACCCCACACATTGTATTATCAATACTTTTACATTAGAGGTGAGATTATGTTTCCATGGGAAGAGTTACTAAGACTATCCATTGGCGGGGTGATAGCCGCATATTTTGAACCAATATTTTGGATGATAATAGCATTAGTTGGCTATCAGTATTGGCAATTACAAAAGAGTCAGAAGCGCATGTTTGGTGTATGTGGTTTTTCCTTAACCCAGCAGGTGTTTTTAGCCATATTATTAGGTAGTATTGGTGGCATTTTGGGTAGTTTTCTACTAACCCTGGTGGGAATTAATGTGGATCAATTAGGGCTTGCTTATATTTGGCCTGTGGCTATAGTACTCATGCTGATTAATATGCGGTTTCTATGTTTTGCTTATGCTGGGGGAATCGTGGCTTTGTCCAAGGTCTTATTTGGCTGGCCTATTGTTGATGTCTCTCAAGTATTAGTGTTAGTGGCTGTCCTTCACATTACGGAGAGTATATTAATTGCGATCAGTGGATACTATGGCAGTATGCCCGTTATTTTACGTCGCAAAAATGGGCAATTAGTAGGAGCCTTTAATTTGCAAAACTTTTGGCCTCTTCCCCTATTTCTCATGTCAGCTGTTGCTATACCGGAATTAAAAGTACCTGAAAGTGTTTTAGGTATGCCGGACTGGTGGCCCTTATTGCCAGTGCAAGGCGTATTACCAGAAGGACATATTTGGATGTATGCCATGGTTTC
>JARBUM010000182.1 GCA_029239675.1 Pelosinus sp.
ACAACATACCACTTACGTTCTATGGTGGCAGCATTTGCCATAAATGTTTTCATGCGATATACCTCCTTGTCACAACATTACAAAAAAAATTGATTTTGTATCCTTGAGCTCCGGGGCTAACGGAAGTCATGGCATAAATCTCATAAAAACATTGTATTAAATTCCCTGGACAATGTCAAGAAGTATTGCTATGTAAAATCACTTTTTTTTAAGTTATCCACAGTTTATTCTATATATTTTTCCTGAATTGACTTTTTACCCAACCACCATTTTAAAATTGGTGGTAATACCATTAAGATAAATAATAGGCGAAATAGCTGGAAAGCAACAATTACAGATAAATCAGCATTTAGTAACATAGCTGTCAGTCCCATTTCTGCCATACCACCTGGTGCTGTGCTTAAAAAAGCAGTCACTAAGGAAATATGAGTAACATGCATGAGCACAAAGCCAATTGCTAAGGAGCATAGAAGTAATCCTAGAACTCCAAGCATGGTATATGGCAATATTTTCTGCCAGTTCTCTAGATTTTCCAAGTGTATTCGAGCACCAGTATACGCACCGATACATAGCTGAGCACCATCAAGATAAATTTGTGGCACATTAGGGAGTGGTAGACCATATAAACTAATGCCTGCAGAACCAATCACTGCCCCTAGTAAGAATGGCGTAGGCATCCGAATTTTCCAGGCAAGCATAGCACTTAAAATAACTAAACTCACCACTATTAGAATCTGACTTATTGATAGATAGGCAACTTCTGCCTTCACCGCTGGTTGGATAATAGGAGCTATACCACCGTATCCTAAGCCGTGGACAGCTAGAAAAGGGACTACAAATACAACAGACAGTAATCTAGCTGTCTGCATAAGGGTAACCACTGTTATATCTGTGCGAGGCACTTCTCTACACAGTACAGCAACCTGGGTCAAACCACCAGGTATACTGCCAATTAAACCAGTCTCAATCGTAATTCCAGTCTTTTTATGAGCTAAATATCCCATCATTAGACTAAATAGTACGGTGACTACTGTTACTAACAACATAGTGGGTAATTGACTCAAGATTTGCTGACATGTATCTTGGGTAAAAGTTCGCCCTATGGTATACCCAATTATGACCTGTCCAATATTAGCGAGATGGACTGGCCAACGAACTTTTCTTTTTCCTAACCAACTCCATAGTAATACTGCCGTCAAAGCACCTAGCATCCAGGGTAATGGAGTATGAAGATAGAAAAATAAACTGCCACCTATTAGAGCTATCAATAGTGTTTCAATAATAGATAGCAATATATACTCCTCCTTCTCTTGCTTAATATCGTACTTCTTTCAGATACAACCCCTGGGCCGGTGCTGTAATCCCCGCTTTTTTTCGATCTCTCTGATCTAGTATGAACTTAAATTTATCAATAGAATATTTGCCTAGGCCTACATTCACTAATGATCCTGTTAAATTACGTACCATATGATATAAAAAGCCATTTCCCCAAAAAGATAGTTCTAATATATTGTTATGGAGCTCACATTCCGCTGACATAATAGTACGAACGGGACTACCAGGCGGTCCTCCCGAAGCACGAAAAGATGAAAAATCGTGAGTACCCACTATAATTTGTGCAGCTTGTTGCATGGCTGCCACATCTAAGGTATGAGGAATTGTCCACACCAAGTTTCGCCAAAAGGGATTTGGTATGGTCTGCTGATAAATTTTATATACATATATTTTACTTACAGCACTAAACTGAGCATCAAAATCATCAGGAACTTCTTCCGCATTTGTAATTACAATATCATAGGGTAACAAACTCCTAGAAGCTATAGCAATTCGTTCTACAGGAATAGTACCCGTCGTCTTAAAATTTACGACTTGTCCGTAGGCATGCACACCTGCATCCGTTCGACCAGCCATGTGAATTCTAAACTCATGACCAAATACTTTCGCCAATCTATCTTCTAATACTTGCTGTATACCAAGAGCATTCGTTTGTCGTTGAAAGCCATGGTAGGCTGTCCCATCATAGGCTACTGTTAATTTAATATTACGCAAATTTATACACCCCGTGACTATTTGAAAATTTTTGTATCTTTTATAGGCGTAGAGAAAAAACACGTTGAAACGCGAAGACACGAAACAAACATAATATACCGACCTATTATTGTCGCGTCTTCGTGTTGTATCGTTTTTTACCCTTTTAATAACGGAGTAAGATTATCTCGATATAGTATATGTAAATAATACAGTGGACGAGACAAGGCCACGTAGAGCAATTTTGCATCAAAGTCATTTTTCTTGAACTCTTTATCCGAAGCATTCCACATAATTACGCCATCAAATTCTAAGCCCTTTGCCAACCCCACAGGAAGAATGGAAATACCACCTTGGTAGGAATAGGTGTCGCTAGTAATTAAATGAATATCCTTATTATCGATATCCTCTTGCTGCAGAGCATGAAATAAGGAAATACTGTCACTTTCCATTTTGGTAATAATTCCAATTGATTTACAATCTCGCTCCTTAAAATCTTTAATGGCTTCTCGAACCGCCAGTATAGCATCGTTTTTCGTACTGACCTGCTGATATACAGGATCCTGACCGATTTCATATACAGGAATGGCAGCAGAATGTCCTCTCGGCATTACCTTGTTAAAACATTCTATAATTTCTCGCGCAGAGCGATAGCTATAATTCACTTCACGGTAAATAGATTTTACATCAAAAAATACTTCTTTCATGACCACTTGCCAGCTGTCAATACTACGATAAGAGGTAATCCCTTGGGACAAATCTCCCATAATGGTAAAAGAGCTGTTTTTGGATAACAATTTAAGTATCATAAACTCCAGGGCATTTAAATCCTGGGCTTCATCTACCACAATATGTTCATATTTAGTAATATGATTCCAGCCATTTACTAGGTAAGAAAGGTAACAAATGGGCGCTAAGTCTTCTCTCTCCACTTTTCCCTCTTTCAGAAAACTACTAGAGTATTCTGAAAGAAAGGTAATATCAACCTTTTTATTTTTTAGAACTTTAAAAACACTTTTATTACTAAAGACTTCTAAGTAACATACCTTTATATCATTGCAGGGCCATTTGGAAAAATGACTAGCTAAAAACTGTGTTCCTTGTTGTGAATATTTCTCATAGGTTGCATCTGTACTACCTACGGCACGTTGTTGCTCAATCTCTAATACTTCTAAGAAATTCCGCACCCTAAATTTAATATACCCAATAAGCGTTTTAACACGTTCATTATAAGGGGTGGTTAACGTGCTGCCTTGCATAAATTTTTCAATTTGCTGTTCTTTTGTAATAAGGAGTTTTTTATCAAACAGAACTATTTCTTTCAGCTTTAAACAGAATTTCTCAATTTTTTTATCCACCCAAGCATCTAATACTTTAATAAAATCTAAAGATCCTTTACATTTTGCAATTGCCTCTAATTGATCCCGTCGGTTATCTTTGATCTTATTCTCTAGAAACAGTTGGGCTTTTTCATCTTGTTGCAAGGAAAATATCGTCTGCGTTATTTCATTGACTACATCAATAAAAGTCAGTTGTCTAACATCATCTGCATCAATCTCAGGTAATAATTCACATATGTAATCCAGAAATAGTTTATTCGGTGCAATGACCATCATTTTTTGAGGATCCAATTTTTCATTATATAACAAATAGGATAAACGATGCAGGCCAATGGTACTTTTCCCTGAACCTGCTACTCCTTGAATAATAATGACTTGATGTAAGGTCTCACGAATAATTTTATTTTGCTCTGCCCGAATGGAGGTTACAATGTCTTTAAGCTTATTGCCAGTTCCTTGGAGCAATCTTTCTGTCAAAAAGGGATCGGCAAGTAAAGCCTCTTTCTGAGAAGCTGCTAACTTATCAAAAATATAGTCGTCGGATATTTTTTCTAAAACACCTTCGACTATTTTATATTGTCTTTTTAAATTTACATCACCACTATAATGATATCTCCCAAGAACATCATAACTTGCCCGTCCATCTTGGCATTCATAAAAAATGGTCGCTACTGGGTCTCGCCAATCAAATACTAGAATATCTTTTACGGTAAGAATATCCAGGCGGCTGATTTTAACTCGACCTATATAAAAACTCTCATAGTTTTCCCCATCATCTTCTTTAAAGTCTACACGGCCAAAATAAGGACTACCTAGAGCCTCTTGCATATCATAGATTTTTTCAGCATGATCATGTTTCATCATAGAGTGAACATAAGTACTAATTTGATCCTTATGCTCTAATGATACACGCATTTGCCGAGTACGCTTATCAATATCATCTTCTAATGAAGTAATAATTAGCTTCATTTCTTTTAGAGTATTATCCAAGTG
>JARBUM010000183.1 GCA_029239675.1 Pelosinus sp.
CAACACGGGTTGATTACACCTATGAGCAAGTCGACGCATGGTACAAGTCTGACGTTACTGAAACTGCTTGGGTTTATAAGGATGAGCAAGATAATATTGTAGCGCTTTCACCTGTATGTAAACACCTTGGTTGTACAGTTGCCTTTGCAACTGATGAGGCACACCCAGACCAATTCTTCTGTCCGTGCCATAATGGCCGCTATACAAAGGATGGAACGAACGTCAAAGGTACTCCGCCAATGGCACCGTTAGATGTATATCCATTTCAAGAAAAAGACGGCTATCTTTATCTAGGCAAAGCTGAGCCACGAAAGGAGGCGTAATCATTGTTAAACAAAATTTACGATTGGGTAGATGAACGGCTAGATATTACGCCTTTGTGGCGTGACCTTGCAGACCATGAAGTACCTGAGCACGTTAATCCAGCGCATCATTTTTCCGCGTTTGTATACTGCTTTGGTGGTTTAACATTTTTTATTACGGTTATACAAATCTTATCTGGTATGTTCTTAACAATGTACTATGTGCCAGATATCAAGAATGCATGGGAATCAGTATTCTATCTACAAAACGAAGTAGCATTTGGACAAATTGTCCGCGGCATGCATCACTGGGGTGCAAGTTTAGTTATTGTAATGATGTTTTTACATACATTACGCGTGTTTTTCCAAGGTGCCTATAAAAAACCGCGTGAGTTAAACTGGATTGTCGGAGTTCTTATTTTCTTCATCATGCTGGCTTTAGGTTTAACAGGTTATTTATTACCATGGGATATGAAAGCATTATTTGCAACAAAGGTTACACTTCAAATTATTGAGGCGGTACCGTTTATTGGTATCCATCTAAAAACATTACTTGCGGGTCACGAAACAATTGTTGGTGCCCAAACACTTTCTCGTTTCTTTGCGATTCATGTGTTCTTCCTACCTGCAGCATTGCTTGGATTAATGGGTGCGCATTTCATCATGATTCGTAAACAAGGTATATCTGGACCACTATAAAAAGTAGACCTCATGAATATCAATAAGTAATTTCTTATTTACGAATAAAGGAGGGGGATTGCTCGATGCATCGCGGAAAAGGAATGAAATTCGTAGGTGACTCACGTGTATTAGCACCAGAGGCACGGACGATGAAAAATATTCCAAAAGATTACTCAGAATACCCTGGTAAAACAGAGGCGTTTTGGCCTAACTTCCTTTTGAAGGAATGGTTGGTAGGAGCAGTATTTCTTGTGGGTTTTTTATGTTTAACGGTAGCACATCCAAGTCCGCTTGAAAGGATCGCGGATCCATCAGATACTGGTTATGTACCGATGCCGGACTGGTATTTCTTATTCTTATATCAATTACTAAAATATGAATTTGCTGCAGGACCATATACAGTAATTGGAGCGATGGTAATACCTGGGATTGCATTTGGTGCGTTGTTATTGGCTCCATTTATTGATCGTGGACCAGAACGTCGTCCAAGTAAGCGTCCATTAGCAACTGGATTTATGTTGTTGGCAATTGCTGCAATAACGTTCTTAACTTGGCAGGGTGTTGACAACCATGACTGGGAGGCAGCAAAAGAATACGGTAAAATTGTAGCTGACGTTGAAATTGATACAGCTAGTGAGGGTTATCAAATCGCTAGTGACCAAACATGTTTGACTTGTCACGGTGAAAATCTACAGCACTGATGAGGAGCTACAAAAGCTTTCCGAATTTATCACAGGCCTAGCTGAAAAATAAATGAACAAAAAAGCTGGCGGCATATCGTCAGCTTTTTTTATCATTTAAATTTTAGATTCTGTTAATGGACAGCGCTGAATTTATTACTCTATTAATTGGATCGGGAATCAACAGACAATATTAACAGAGTAAAATTCCAAAAAGAAAAGAGGAAAAAAGGTGAGTTGGATTTATCCTCTCCTAGCAAATAGATCCATTCTAAAGTTATTGCTAGTAGTAAATATTGCGGGAACAGTTTATGGGTATTATTGGTATGGCTGGCAATTAGAAGATACCCCGGGAATCTTTCTCGCATTTGTTCCCGACAGCCCTACCGCAAGTTTGTTTTTTGTATTTGTACTGATTGCATTTCTAATGCGTAAGAACTGGCCACTCATTGAAGCACTAGCAATTGTCACATTGTTTAAGTATGGTATATGGGCAGTAGTGATGAATATGTTGGTATTTCTAGTTCAGGGAGAATTAGATTGGATTGGTGTTATGCTAATTGGTTCTCACCTTGCCATGGCTGTCCAAGGACTACTTTACGCCCCTTTTTACCGTTTTAAGTGGTGGCATTTACTTGTTACTGCAGTCTGGACATTACATAATGATGTAATCGATTATGTATTTTTTATGATGCCCAGATATCATATGTTAAATGATTATAACCAGATAATTGGGTATTTTACTTTTTGGTTGTCCGTCTTTTCCATTGCACTAGCCTATTATTTTGTTCTCCGTCCCAACCGCTATACACTTGAGATAAAATAGAGTTCTTATATTATAAAAGATGGTCTAACCTTGTCCAACTCTTCATACATTTTAGTAGTAATGATAGGGGGGACAAGGTTTGAAGATCAAATGGTTACTAATAATTGCAATCGTCATCATGCTCACTCCCATAACAGTTTATGCTAATGAGCAAACGCCGATAGAGAAACTTGATATGATTTCTGATGAGGCTCTTCAAATGATGAAATTTCATAGATACGAAGACGCCAAAAAGCTACTGGATTATTTCTCTGAGCAATTCACTAACATCTACAACAATAACCATTCATTTACAATGGATGAGTTGCGTATTGTTACTGTTTCACATGATGAGGCTATGGAGGCTGCAGTAAATTCGAGTATGGAATACGAAGAACGAGTTACAAAAATGACTAAATTCAGACTAGTGGTGGATGCGATTTCAACTAGTCATCAACCATTATGGATCGAAATGAAGGAAAGCATTTTAACTGCATTTCAACAAGCGAAAGAAGCAGCAAACAGTGGCGATTCTGCACATTTCCATACCAATTTCAATACCTTTTTATCCTTGTATAATGTAATTTATCCCAGTATGAAAATAGATGTTTCAGTAGAAAACATACAAAAATTAGATGCTCGAATAAATTATATTGATGAATACCGCTCAGAAGTCGTTAATAATATGAAAAGCCAGCAGGAATTAGAGGGCCTTGAAACCGATTTGAAGGATCTATTTGAAAATATGGACGAGGATGAGGCAGACCCATCTTTATGGTGGGTAATTATTTCAACTGGAAGTATTATTATCTTAACTCTTTCTTATGTTGGTTGGAGAAAGTTCCAAGCAGAGAAGGAAATGAGGAAAAATCGCTCTAGAAGTCATAAAGATTAATCTTAACTCTCAGTTGAATAGGGGAGATCTAAAAAAGCAATGTCACGGACATTGCTTTTTATCTTTCTATTGGTTTTTTATTTTCATCTAAGGTAAACCCTTCACCATGGACATCATGGACAATACTCACTGAAATAAATACATGTGGGTCAACGGATGTAGCCAAATTTTTTAACCGAATAATTTCGTTTTTGGCAACGACACAGTATAAAACCTCTCGTTCCACCTTTGTGAAAGAACCGTACCCCTTTAGAACCGTAACTCCTCGCTCCATTTCTTCCATAATCTTTTGAGCAATTTGTTCGTTTTTCTCAGAAATAATCATTGCACCTCGTGCGGAGTATGCTCCTTCAAGCATAAAGTCAATCACTTTAGCACCAATAAAAACAGCGACTAGAGTATACATAGCTTGTTTATAATTTAAATAGGTTATCACTGACAGTGCAATGACCACTAGATCAAATAGAAACATGGTTTTACCCATTCCCCAGCCAACGTACTTCTGTACTAGTCTGGCTATGATATCGACGCCACCAGTCGTTCCACCGTATCGAAAGATAATTCCTAAACCTATTCCTAAAAAAACTCCAGCAAATAATGCGGCTAATGTTAAATCGTCTTGAAGAGGCATGTCGATAGGGTAGCGTTGAAATATCCAAAGAAAAACGGAAAGTCCGACTGTACCGAGAATCGTATAAATAAATGCATTGCGACCAAGTAACTTCCAGCCAATAAAGAAAAGCGGAATATTTAGAATTAGATTTGAGTAAGATGGATCCCAGTTCCACAGAAAGTAAAATAAAAGGGTAATACCGGTAAATCCGCCTTCGGCTAATTTATTTTGCATATTAAAATTGACAAGTCCAAAGGACATTATCGCCGTACCAATTAAAATAAATAGAATATTTTTATATTTGAGTCCAAGTATCATTAAGCTTCCACCTCTACCATAATTTCCCCTCAACCAGCGATTTTATTATATAGAATAAAATAGAGAAGGGCAAACGTAATTGGAAAGTTAGTACTTTGTCGAAAATATTTGTAAATCATCCTTTTTTTAGCTAATGTATTAGTATATGTTTGCATTTAAAAAATGAGGTGAAGTTTCATGAGCAGTGGTAAGTCGATGAAAGACTTGCAGACGGAAGTAGATACATATATTGGTCAATTTAAAGAAGGATATTTCAGTCCGCTTGCGATGATGGCAAGAATGACGGAGGAATTAGGGGAACTTGCTAGAGAAGTAAACCATTATTATGGAGAGAAACCCAAGAAGTCGACTGAAAATGAGAAGGCAATAGAAGAAGAAGTAGGAGACATACTATTTGTACTTATCTGTTTGGCCAATTCATTGAATATAGACCTAGAAGAGGCGCATGATTATGTAATGAATAAATTTAATACTAGAGATAAGGACCGCTGGACGAGAATTGATGAGAAATAGGGAGTGTGGATAAATGAATAAAGTAAAGATTATTATTGCGGGGCCGCGGGGACGTATGGGAAGCGAGGCAGTTAAACTCGTAACAAGTACCGAGCATTTCGATTTAATTGCAGTAATTGATTATAAATTTGGTGGCAGGATGCTAAACGAAATTGAGGGATTCCAACGAATACATAATGTGCCAGTCTATTCTGAAATTGAAACATGCCTTCAAACTGAAAAAGCCGATGTACTTATTGATTTAACGACACCAGAAGTTGGGATGTATCATGCTAGGACGGCACTGCAGTATAATGTCCGGCCAGTAGTTGGAACAACAGGTTTTTCTAAAATGGATTTAGAGGAGTTAGAAGTTATTTGCAGAGAGAAAGAATTGGGTTGCATAATCGCCCCTAATTTTGCTCTAGGTGCAGTCCTAATGATGAAATTTTCACAGATGGCTGGAAAATATTTTAGTGATGTGGAAATCATTGAGTTACACCATGATCAAAAGCTGGATGCACCCTCTGGAACGGCTGTAAAGACGGCGGAAATGATTTCTGCCTCAAGGACTCCAAAAAAACAAGGCCATCCAAATGAAAAAGAAACCATTAACGGCGCTCGTGGTGCCCAATATGATGGAATGCATATCCATTCCGTTCGTTTGCCGGGATTAGTTGCACATCAACAGGTGTTGTTTGGCTCAGATGGACAAACATTGTCTATTCGTCATGATTCATATAATCGTGCTTCTTTTATGTCTGGTGTCAAAATTGCTGTAGATAATGTAATGAAGCTTGATACTTTTGTGTATGGACTCGAAAATATTCTAGAATAGGAGCATCAAAAATGAATATAGCACTAATCGCTCATGATAATAAGAAAAATGACTTAGTACAATTTGTAACAGCTTACCAACCTATTTTTTCTGAGCATAATTTATTTGCTACTGGTACAACTGGTACTCGGATCAATGAAGCAACAGGTTTAACCATCACTCGTTTTCAATCAGGTCCACTTGGCGGTGACCAACAAATTGGTGCGATGATTGCTAAAAATAAAATGGATGTTATTTTCTTTTTTCGTGACCCATTAACTGCACAGCCACATGAACCTGATGTAACGGCTCTAGTACGCCTTT
>JARBUM010000050.1 GCA_029239675.1 Pelosinus sp.
CTGAGCCAGGATCAAACTCTCCAATAAATTATATTAGAGAACCTTGATGGCTCTTTAAAAAACTAGTTTGTGTTAGTTCAGCTTACGCTGACTAACTTTATTTGTACTCAAACGAGTACCGCACATCTGGCTTATTTTAACCTTACTTACATTGTTTAGTTTTCAAGGAACACATAATCTTTTGCAAGATCGTTGTCGTCTGTAGTGACAACTTTTATATATTAACACGTTTTAAAATCCATGTCAATATTTTTTTCATCACCGCGATTGGCGACTTGCTTATATTAACACAGGTTATTAATAAATGTCAACACTCATTGCACTTAAATTATAATGAATGTTGACAATTAGTCCATGTTATAGATTACAAGCTAATAATTCGGGCATTATACAACTTCTTCTTCATCAATGGATTGTTCAGAAGATACTTTTAATGTTAGAACAAAGCATTGTAGCCCAGTAGCGGCAACCAATCTATTCAAATGGCATGGAGAACAAATGGATATAGATCGCCTGCCGCAACACATTTTAAGGCCTATGTTGAAAACACCATACGTTAGTGAATAAATAAGTCTTCACTCTTACTCAGTAAAATATCTCCTGTGAACAGCAATAAAAAGAAAAGAACCAGTCATGGGTGATTATTAACCACCATGACTGGTTCTTTTCTTTTTTATACTCACCTCTGTGTCGTTTTCCTAAGAAATGCAGAATCAATTTCTCCAAGGGTCTACTATAATTCCAAATCTCCACTTTATCTTTTTTTAGTATTTGTTTTACCTCTTGCCCTATAGTTTAATTAGTAACTCAACGGTTTTGCAAAAGATTGACTACTGCCAATACCAAGACAGTCACAGCGTTTCCGAGGGCTGCTTCATCAAAATCAAAGGCCCCATCATGATGGCCAGCTGCTCGATTGATACCAACCATAGCATATCCGCCTTGCCCACCGCGCTCTTGAACACGCTCTAAAAAGCATGTAAAATCCTCGCTAGCTCCTAAATTCCCACTGTCCTCAATAGAAGTGAATAAACCCGAAGCCTCCGCCGCCAAGCGCAAATAACTTGCGATAACAGCATCACTTTGACCACCGGCAGCCCCCCCCATCTCACTAACCGTTACAGAAACTCCCTGCATAGCAGCTGCCCCCTGAATAACCCGCAGAGCTTCTTCCTGCATAAAACAGTTGATAGCTGAAGTTTCGCCCCGCGTCTCCAGTTTTAAAACAGCTCGATCGGCAATAACATTTCGTCCGCTACCAGCTTCCAGCACACCTACATTAATGCGTGATACACCAGCTGCATGGCGAGGAATCGCATGCAGATTGACGGCAGCGTTAGCTGCAGCGAGCAATGCATTGCGTCCTTCCTGTGGAGCCGCTCCAGCATGGGCCGGCACACCCTGAAAATAGGCATCAAATTTTGTAGTAGCTAAAAAGCCATTAGTACCACAAATAAATCGTTCACTACCACCAGCCAAAAAACCTAAATGCATGCCAAATAAATAATCAACATCATCAGCAACTCCAGCTTCAACCATTGCCTTGGCCCCTCGTACCCCTTCTTCAGCAGGTTGAAAAATCAATTTGACCGTCCCACATAGCTTAGCTTTTTTCTCTTGTAATATTTTTGCCAAACCTAACCCAATGGCTGTATGCCCATCATGGCCACAAGCATGCATGACGCCAGCATGAAGCGAGGCAAAGCCCTCTTGCCAAGGGCGATGATTTGCATCTGTTTTTTCCTGAACTTCATTGGCATCCATATCAAAACGCAGTGCCACTACAGGACCTGGACGACCAGTACGCAAAGTACCAACAACACCAGTTTTACCACCTGCCATACGCCCTATCACTGCACTGTCCGCGCCTTCTTCTACTGCTCTTTTTGAATTTTTATCTAAATTTTCCTGGGATGGCACCCCCATCATAGCCGCCTCTTTCACAACCTCACTGCCATATTGAACTTCATAGCCAAAACTGTTCAAAACTTTTATCACTCTGTCAGCTGTGCGAAACTCGGTCCAGGCAGCTTCTGGATATTGATGGAATTCCCGCCGCCATCCGATGATTTGATTCTCGATCCGTTTAACGGCATCTTTAATATCTACGCTCATTTTCTACCTTCCTCGCTATTGTCTATTTTCTCTTACAACAGTAAAAACATGGCCGCTACTGCTGCGATTAACATACCTGGCGCATTTCGCTTTGCTACTTCCATAGGGCTTACTCCTGCCAATTGTGCACAAATAATGGCAGCTCCAGCCAGGGGTGACATGGTTCTCCCTAAGGCACCGGTCAGTTGCGCCAGCGAGCCTAACTGCGCAATACCCAGACCAAACTGAGCAGCATGTGGTGTAATCGCACCATTAAATGCTAACGTAGCAGCATCTCCCGACCCGCACAATACGGCAATGACGAAAGGTCCAAAGGTAGCCGCTAGCTTTACAATACCCTCTGAGTGTTTCATTGCCTCAATTAAAGCATCGGTTAAACCAATAAGCTGCATACCTGTCGTAAAAGTCGCCGCTGCGATGATAATACCCATAACTCCTGCATAGGCATTTCCCATAGCCTCAAAAAAAGCTTTAGAAATTTCCTGAGGGTTGTGCAAAGTAACCAGATATCCAAGAATAGTGCCACATATCATCGCCTGCGGAACACTGATTTCTGGAATCACGTGGATCTGTTTGCTGCCCAGCAACAGCATAACCAGTGGAATAATTGGGATAATTGCTTTTAGCGGATTTACTTTAAAATCTATCTTTGAATCAATCGCTTTATCTTCAGCCTGCTGATATCCACGATGTTCCTTGCGTATATATGCTACAAGAGTTAATACCCCAGCACCAATCAGTCCTGAAATTATAGTTGTCTTGCTATGTACAGCAATGACACTGAGCACATCCATATTAGCAAGTTTAGCTACAAATGGATTGTGGGTAGCACCTGGGCTGAGAACGCTACCAATAGTTCCGGCGAAAATAGCTGCACCAGCCACAGCCGGA
Organism: Pelosinus sp.; assembly: GCA_029239675.1. GTDB lineage: Bacteria > Bacillota > Negativicutes > DSM-13327 > DSM-13327 > Pelosinus. The sequence continues at coordinate 3,007 of JARBUM010000050.1, forward strand.
TGAATCCCAGCACTTATTAAAGTTGGTATCATAATAGCGCCTACCGCAGCCGCACAACCTGCAGCACTTGGCAAGGCAATATTAATTAGAAAAGTAACCATCACTGTACCTGGAATCAGTATAGGCCTACATTTACGCAGCACACCTGCCAACATATGCACCAGGTGAGCGTCACAGTTGGTTAGCTTCATAACATAAGCAAACCCCATAACCGTCAGAATAACAGTAACCAAACCTGGGTTTACCATGGCCTTTGCAAATGCGTCTATTGCCCCCAAAGGGTTTCCAGCCAATGCTGCCATTAGCAGGCCAGACAGGAAAAGAACTAGGCGAACTTCATACCGTTTAACTACGGCAACAGCAGTAAGAATAATGATTAGCACTCCTACATAAATCAATTTCTCATCCATCCTTCTTTATAAATTGAGACTAGACTTATAATGAATCCAGTCACTGAATTCATTATAAGTCTTTTAATGGTCCATTAAAAGACATTTCCTTAAATTTTTTTCGATTTATCTCTTTAGTCTAAATTTTCAGATATCCATTGTTGTAATCTATAACTAAGGGCTTTATCCATTCCTTTCTTGCCACCAAAGAAACAGCAACGCCGTTCTAGAACTATTCACAATAAACTCTCATTGATTTCATAGTTCTAAAACGGCGCTATATATATGTCCTAATACTACACATTCCTGCTACTGCTACAAATTATCTTTACCACCTAGTAAAGATATAGAATCCAGCATCAAACGATATAAATTCCGAGGGCGACCTTTGTGTAAGGCTTCCTGTCGGGAAACGACTGCTAGGTTATTATCCACTAACACCGCCAATAGGCGCCGGGCACTTCGTGTAGTAAGGGATAAATGATTTGCCAATTCCTCGGCACCAACAGCTTCAATATCCATTCTATTCAAGCTTGCCAACAAGCGGTTAACTGTCGTACCGCTGACTCCTAACACATGGGCAAGTCTCTGACATTCGGCATCCTCGATACGCAGCGAATACTGCAGGTAAGAAGCTGAACTCAACGGCCCACTAACCGTTCCATCGTCCGATACTACCATCCAATTTCCTTTACCACTGTGACGGGCAAACCCCATAGCCTTATAGGCATTTTCTTCTGCAGCGTGAGCTGTCATTCCAAAACCAATGCCGCCACTGACAGGAACAGACAGAACTCTGATGATGTCTTCTTTTATTGGCATTACTGTAAAATTATCAGTAATTTTCTCGACAGCACCCCGGGTGGAGTAAATACTATATTGACCATGACCATGTACATTAATCGAGCCTTTTGCCATTTCCGCGTAATTTATTAAAATACTATATAAAGCCGCTTCCAAACGGCGCACCTCATAACTGGAGCGTGCTTCCCTAACCACGGTGGAGTAATCATCAATAGCAATATATTGCACAGCAATCTGACTTTCTTTAAACGTTGCTGCCTCAACTGTCCGTATAATTAAATTCAACGTGGTACGTATATTATCGCGCAATGGCCAAATCCGAAATACTGGCATCTTTTTCTTTTTCAATTCAACATATGCTGATTGCAATGTCGTTACTGCTGCTTTTGTTTTCCCGCTTTGCCATAAGTCATAATGGTAAGCTACCAAATCCTCAGCTGAAATAATGTTGGAAAATTCTTTTACATAAATATTTTTCACTTGCAGAGGGATGTCCGCGAACGTATCTTCAATTTCAGCCCGACTCAATAAATCAAAACTAATGCTATCAAAATCCAACTTCTCCACACAGGCAATTTGTAACAATACCCGATACAGGCTGGAACCGGTGTGAGGAATATAAAACAACGGCTTTGCCGTGAGCTGGCTATCTACCGCATAGTAATAGGGGACCAGCCCAGAAAATAGCCAAGCATCAGGAATATCACCCATTTCTTCTATTAGTTGGGGAACTTCTGTCGGTTTGGTATAGGTCAAAGCATTTATTTCAACCCGCTTTGCATACTCCTTGCCAACTTCAACAATCAAGGCCACAGAATCAGCCGGACCAACTACTGAAATTCTGATTTTACGCATGAAACCTCTCTCCACAAGCTTATTTTATATTTCTTCTTAGTCTATTATAACATGATTCATTTCATTTACTAATTCTCTAAAAGACTTCTGCCGATTTGTTCAGAAAGGTGGTCTGCACTTAGAGGGTGCATGACTACTTCTTTCATTCTAATACAGAACCATAAAGCTAATCGGATCAACAGCGGTGCCATTTACTCTAACTTCGTAATGAACATGTGGCCCTGTACTTATCCCTGTGCTACCTAGATAAGAAATAACTTGACCTTTTTTCACACTCTGACCAACGTTTACTATGAGGCGGGAATTATGCCCATAAATAGTTGCAATGCCATTACCATGATCAATCTTCACCATATTGCCATAACCTCCTGACAATTCACTCTGCACAACCACACCATCAGCAGTAGCAACAATAGGTGTGCCCATACTATTGGCAATGTCAATCCCCTGATGCAATTCACTACCGCCCTCCAAAGGTGCATTACGCGAGCCGAAACCAGAGGTAACCTCCCCGCTAGTTGGCCAAATGGACGGCTTAGTTGCTAACTTATCATTACTCCTCGCCATTTTTTCAATGTCTTGAATCTGTCCACTACTATGTCGAATAGGTTCCAACTCATTTGCTGGAATGCTACTCGCACTAAGTGTCTGATGATAGTTTGCAGAAAGTCCTACCAGAAATATAACAAATAAGCACATTAGCGAAGCAATCCATTTCATATGAATTGTCATCCGATTACTGCCTACTTTATTTTTATCATGTGTTTCTTGTGGAATATGCATTACTACCTCTCCTCCTTTAAGTAAAAATATAATAGCCACAACATTTCAACAAGTGCATTGCAGCTGACTAATGTCCTAAATCGAATTGCTAGGCAAACTGTCAATCTACATTATAGCGCATATACGGCATTTTTACTTTCCCATCCGATAATTAATTTCACGTTTTGCGTCAATACTTGACGTTAAAAGTGAAAAGTGAGAACATAGAACTACTATCTTATTATTATCGGAGGAGACATAGGTGAAAAATTTTACTCAGCAACATCCCACTATCCTTGCGTTAACCACCCTTTTATTCACAGTAGCACTACTGTTAGCTGTCAGTAATAACCTAATTCCATTTACACTTTGGACCCAGCACGTCATTCCGCAGGCACCGGTTAGCCTCACTGTTGTACAGTTAGCTACTATAAATAAGCCAATACAAATTCTCCGAACGGGTTCCATCGAAAGTTCAACATCTATCCCTATTAATGCCGAATTCTCTGGTCAGCTCAGTGAAATATACGTAAGAGAAGGCCAAGCAGTCAAAGCCGGGGAGCCTTTGCTTAAACTCCAGGCATCCTCAGAATCAATAGTAAATCAAACTATTGGAACTTCCCAGCAACCACAGGACAATTATGACAATGCCCTCAAAGAATTTAATCGCTATCAAAAACTGTTCGAAGTTGGGGCTATTCCACGACGGCAGTTAGATATTGCCACTGCCCATCTAAAAGAAGCAAAAGAAATCTTGAGCAACGCTCAGAACACGTTACAATCCTCTAGCACCATCATAAATGGCTCCGTTACTATTAACGCACCAATCGACGGCATAGTGACTAGCCTATCCACTGCTCCAGGGAAAGCGGTGCAGGCCGGTCAACAACTGGTTTCCTTAGGAAGTGGGCAAGAAGTAGAGATTGTCGTTCGTCTTGACCAAAATGATCTATATTTAGTCCATTTAGGCACACCGGTTACAGTAAAAGAATCGCAACAAACTATAGCAGGCCAAGTTTCTAGAATCTATCCTCAAGTTGAAGCCAATCAACTTCCTTCCTTCCTTGCCCATATTAAACTTGCTAATAATCCGGCTGGTTTACTAAAGTCTGGTATGTCCGCCACTATCCATATAGACACTGGTAAATCAGCCATAGTTCCTGCAATTCCTACATCGTCAATATTCCAAGATAGTCAAGGACAAAATTTTATATACCTAGCGGCCGATGGTAAAGCTATCATTCAACAAATAGGTATTGGAGAAACCATCGGCGATTTCACAGAAATCACCTCTAATCTGCCTGAACAAAGTATGGTTATAACAAGTAATATAAATGACATAAAAGATGGCACTGCAATCACAGTGATGCAGAAATGAGCACATCAAGATGACAGATTATCTCCGTCCCCTGTAAGATATAATAAACCTGACTATCTCCAACATGTAGGTGATAGCCAGGTTTATTTTTGCTAGGAGCTAATTGATTAATTGTACTTCATTCGTATCGATATTCACTCTTACATTCTTGTTGACTAATGGCGAGATGGAAGGATCAATAGCTACAGTATAGACCCAGCGATCCGAAAGATCTAATTTATCAACTGGATTATATGACTCAAAAGGTCCAAGTTTAAAATAGGACACGCCATAAATGTAGTTAGGATTTCCGATTTTTCTAGTAATATTATTTTCCTTTACATACAAGTTACCAGGTTGTTTGTTCGAAGCACGGTCCAGTATAACAATACTGTTGCCAAACTGCTTGGAATAAACTTGATCACTAATTTTGCTAGTATCACTTATAGTGCTACCATCTAATGTTTGTACTTCATTAGTATCAATATTGATTCTAACGTTTTTGCTCATTATCGGAGAAACAGAAGGATCAACCGCCAAGGTATATACCCAACGATTAGCATATTCTACTTTGTCGACCGAAGTATATTCTCCATAAGTTCCCGCCTGGAGGTAACCAACGCCATAGATATAATTAGGATTACCAATTTTCTTGATAATGCCGCTTTCCTTTACATACAGATTGCCAGGTTGATTATTAGCGGATCTGTCAAAAATAACTGTTGCACTGCCAAAATCCTGAGAAAATATTTTATCACCTATATTACTATTTGGTAATGCTGGATCTTTTTTACCAGCTTTGGAGTTTATGATTAACCCGCCAGAGGGGTCAAAACTAGAATTCCAACCAAACTCGTCAACCATATACCGCCAAGTTAAGGGGAAATAGGTGATATCGCGAAATACCAGCAAGGGATAGGTTTCATTTTTGTTATCAATAGTTTTCCCGTTAACACGTATTCCAAACTCAGGAAGAACAGCACTTTCTAGGTAGGAGTTAGAAGATCCTTTGTTAGGGTTATAGGAAACTTGTACACTTATTTTATTTACTTGAAGACCACTGTCAGAACTCCACTTTGTTTCCAGTCCAAGGAAACGGCTGTCATTGTAAGTCATAGGCACATAAGTAATATCTTTATAAACGATAATTGGATATAATCTTTCATTATTATCAATTCTGACATCATTCATGGTGATTTTAAAAGCTGGCAGACTCACATTTACATTTTGTGCAAGAACACTAGATAAAGATGAACTGGCTAAGAAAGCTATACCGGATGCAGCTATTATAAGCTTTTTCAGAAATTTCTTCATGAAGACACCCCTCTTTATACAGTTTTATTAACTTTCTAATTTAACGTTAGCATATAATAAGAATTTGTTCAATCTTATTATTAATATAAGTTTATTTATTAATAATTAGATAAAAATCAAACTTTAGCGCATTGGCTTTATTTTTTTCACCAGAACCATATACTATATATCCATTTACTCACCTCCACTATGCCTTTTAGATATAGAACGTATATATATTTAATAATTTTTTTATATTTGGCATTGTGCTATAATTGCAAATAAATAATGAAAAAGGCCTCTAGTATTTCAAAACAATGCTAAATTCGCCGATTACTAATATTCTAGACGTAGATATTAAATGTTATTACGTAATATTTAGATAAATTAAAGGGGTGATCATTTGCTAATTAGTAGCACCGAACTGTATTCCTTTATCATTGTTATAATGTTAATGATAATATCTCCTGGAGCCAATCAAATATTAGTACTCCAATCAGGCTTGGTTCTGGGGCATAAAGCAGCAATTTATAACGTCGTCGGCGTTGCCAGTTCGATGTTTATTCATGCTTCTTTATCGGGCCTTGGAATATCTCTCCTTATTATGAAGTCGCCTAGTCTGCATAGTTTGATTAAGTTGCTGGGTGTTGGTTACATTGTCTATTTAGCCATTTCTAGCATTGTTAGCGCCTGCCAGTTACAAAATCAATCTACTGACATCAATGATGAAATCGTCAGAGCTAATGAACCTCCTTCCGAGACCACCCTTAAATCCTTCATCAAAGGATTTAGTACCAACGTTTTGAATATCCAAACTTCTTTCATTTTTTTATCCATCTTCCCTCAATATATGGATTTCGAACGCAGTTTGTTTACGCAATCACTATTTCTTACGCTAGTTTTTGTTGGCTTATTATTCGCATGGTATGCTGTTCTAATCGCTCTGATTTTCAAGATACGCCATTATCTCCTCCAACCTAGAATTCAGCTTAAAATAAAGGCAGTTACAGGCTCTCTCTTATTAGTTATGGCGATTAAAATGTTTCTGAAGCAATAGTTTAAAACCTAACTTATCCAGCTTTACAACAACGACAAGCGGCGATCCGATATTTTCTAAGGGAATATGGCGTGCCAGCATTAGCAATCGACAAATGGATGAAACGGATTAACCCAACTAGCTCGAGCAAGTAAGCAGATAATCGAACATCACAGGAATATTCTGCATTACATTTACCGATAAACAATTACATATGTAAATAAAAAACAACAGGACGAGCTAGTCGGGGTGGCTATAACCACCTTGACTAGCTCGTCCTATTTTTTAATGAAATTATCATAAAACCCATGATCCCTTGAAATTAGATTGAATTTATAAAACAAGATTATGAGCACCGTAGCTTCATCACCTAGTGAATGGAAGGACATCTTTCACTTGTAAGTATTTTTGTACCAGAATCTATGCAACAGTATTGACCTTCTTATTTAAGCAATTGTCCGGCAACAACCATGCGCTGAATTTGATTAGTTCCCTCAAATATTTGCAAGATTTTTGCATCTCGCATTAGCTTTTCTACAGGGTACTCCCCACTATAACCATAACCTCCAAAAATTTGGACAGCATCCACACTAACCTTCATCGCAACATCTCCACCCATTGTTTTCGCCATAGCCGCTTCTTTAGTAAAAGGTTGCCCCACATCCCGCAGGTAGGCAGCACGATATGTCAACCATCTTGCAGCTTCTACTTGAATTGCCATATCAGCAAGTAAGAACTGAATCGCCTGAAAAGTTGAAATTGCTTTGCCGAATTGAACTCTTTCTTTAGCATACTTTGTACATAAATCTATTGCAGCCTGTCCAAGTCCTACGCCCAAGGCGGCGACAACAGGACGAGAAATATCTAGTGTATTCATGGCGATTTTAAATCCGCCACCTTCTCTCCCCAACAAGTTACTTGCCGGAATTCTAACGTTTTGTAAAATAACCTCTGCAGTATTGGCAGTCCTAATTCCCATCTTGTTTTCTTCTTTACCAACAGATACACCCGGTCTGCTACGTTCCACTAAGAAGGCACTTAGCCCTCTCACACCTTTCTTACTATCTACCGTTGCAAACACTGTATAAACATCGGCCAATCCACCATTGGTAATAAAACATTTTGTCCCATCCAATACATATTCGTCACCATCTCGACGTGCTTTAGTGGCGACCGAACCAGCATCCGAGCCAGCATTTGGCTCAGTAAGACAAAAGGCGGCAAGTTTACCTTGATTGATAATATCAAAAAATCTTTGTTTCTGTTCCGCTGTACCTGCTAATAGTACGGGGTATGCAGCTAGACCATTTGCGGCAAGCGTTGTTGCAAAACCCACATCGCCCTTAGCCAATTCTTCTGTAAGTAAGACACAGGTAACAGAATCAAGTCCAGGACCCCCATACTCTTCAGGCGCATTCATGCAATTTATGCCCAACTCAACAGCTTCTTTAAATAAATCCTTGGCAAACTCTCCTTTACGGTCTAGTTCTTTGGCCTCTGGAAAAACCCTTTCTTGAGTAAATTGTCTAACCATTTTTTGCAAATCTTTTTGCTCATCTGTAAATGACATATTAAACATAATTTCTTCCTCCTTTATTTTCTCGTAACACCGGTAAACCTATTGAAAACAACCGTCAACCAGATCAATCTGCTAGAACTGAATACCATTGGTATCCTGCCCCAGGTTAATGTTGTTTTTCGAATGATGACGCCCGATCACGAATACATAGAAACGAGCATCAAAGGCCATGGCACCGTTGATATATGTTTCATTAGCAGAAATTAAAAAGATTTAGGCGGCAGAATTTCAATCAGCAGTTTCTCCGAGAGCTTATTTAATCAGTGAATAAAACTATTATGAATATGCTTTCGATTACAAATTAGTTTACAAATATCTCGCTACATAAAAACGTCTCAGCTAATGAGAACCGTAGAGGGTGTCATTTCCCTCTATTTTCCATACTTTTCCGCAAAATCCTCTATCACTTCGTGTATTTATATATTTTCTTCTACTAGCGCACGCACCCCATAAAAAAAATCCGCCTAAACCAAAGTCTAGGCGAACATAACACACACATATTTAAATACCATAAAACCCACCAACTCTTTAAGGTCAGCCTACTTCCGCTCTATCAACGCAATACACTCAACATGTGTTGTGATAGAAAGTTGATACCATTACACGAATAAATTGAAGTTTCGCTCCCCATCAAAGCACTATGGCCCCCTGCGATATCCTATTTTTAGAGTCATTTAAGGGATTTGAGTTACTAAATATAAAAACTAGGCCAAATGATGTTCCCCTTAGTCTTCTTGACACAACTTTCATATCTGAATATATTTTATTACTTCTTTCGTGAAACAACATCCCTGTCCCCACGTCTTCTCAAGTCTCATTATTGTTGTAACATGTCCGCATAATTATTGTTTTTCATCATCTCCGTCTTGGCAAACGGGCAAAGAGGTACAACCTTTTTATTTTCTTTTCTTGCCCAGTCGACAAGGCTTTGCAGTAGCTGCCTAGCAACATTTTGACCTCTGAGCTCTTCTGATACAAACGTATGCTCAATAACAATGCTATCTTTGCCTAAAGAATCGAACACCATCTCAGCTAGCGGTTTTGCTTCTGAATCCCCAACATAGAAACTCTTACTACCTTGATTAATCGTAATCAAACTACACTCTCCTCCTTATATATCTGCTTTAATGGCTTCTTCAAACACTTTACGTACAATGTCTTTAGTCGTGCCACCTTCAAAAATTTTACGCTTTTCTACATAATAAGTTGGAACATAATAATAATCGTATTGCTTTGCAATTGCAGGAGTCTTCTCTTCATCAATGATTTGTACTTTAATGTCTTTATATTTCGGATCCTCTTGCTTTACTTCAGCAATCCAATCAATTGCTCTTTTACAATGTGGGCACCAATCTGTTATAAGCACAATAATATCTTTCATAAGTTTACCACCTTTCTTCTAATTGCATTATTAATAGTGTTCTCAATTATATTAGAGTCTATTACCAAATGAATGGAAGGGATGATCAACTTGTCCCTTTTAGGGTTCTGGTGCAAAAAATTAAATAATACTATAATTTTACCACAAACTTGAAAATTGAGGTAAAAATTTTACGTACCCAGTTTCGTGTATTTGTTTATACTTTTACACGAATCTCATCAACTCCACGACACCCCCTAACAGAAAGATCGCTCAAACCGAAGTCTGAGCGAACATATAAACACACTTATAAATTAACCAAAACCCTCGATCCCCCGCTATTATTGCCTATTTCTTTACTATCAACGCTACTTACTCAACATTTTCATCTGAGAACTATGTTCTTCTAAGATTCATAACATACGGCTGCTCCATTTTCTAACACACCCACAATATATTTGGACACTTCGATATGCAACGGGTGAATCAGATAAGCATCAAAATCTTCCATAGAAGCAAATTCAGTAATTAATAGAATGTCATAAGATGATGTTCCATGACGTATATCTACTTTTACTTTCAAATCGTGGAGAAACGCAATTTTCCCCTGCATACTTAGCAAAATATCCCTTGTCTTTGCAATATTTTCATCGTTCCTATCCTTAAGCTTTAAAAGCAGATTGTTTGTGATCATTCTAGAGCCTCCTATCTGCTATTGTTCCTGGTAATTATTACGCCTAACAATCAATCATCAGTTAATCCAATATTCAACATAGTAATCTTACCGTCATTGATGGTGAAGTGGAAGTCAAGCGGGATCGGACTCCCGTCAAAGGTTCCGGAAACTTGAGCGGTGAGTACAGTCTCGTTGTCTTGCACTACTAGTTTGGTAGCATCTAGGGTGACTTGATATTTTTCAATGCTAGTATCAATCCATTTCTTGATGGCAGCACTACCGCAAATCTCCTGACCTTCGTCATGAACAATGGCATCATCTGCGAAACAAGCGATCACTGCATCACTATTGTGATCATTCTTTCCCTGAACAAAATTCAAAATAAGCTGTGGTAGTCTTATCGACATAATTATCCTCTCCTTACTTATTTTATCATTGGTTTTACTATTTACTGTATGTTCTTTCTTGACCTTTAGATTGTCCGAATAGTCCCCCCATCGATGATATGTTCATAACCAGTGATATACGAAGCCCGATCAGATACCAGGAAGGCAACCAGTTCGGCTACTTCTTCAGGACGGCCCGGACGGCCAAGGGGGATGCCTCCCAGGGCATTCATCATTTCCAGTCGAGCACTGTCATAGTCGGTACCCGAACCCTTTGCCAACTGTTCGATAAGTCTCTCTGCGGCCGTCGTTTCAATGAAACCAGGCGCAACGGTATTAACGCGTACGCCGTGAGGCGCGACCTGATTGGCAAGTCCTTTGCTGTAGTTTGTCAAAGCTGCCTTCGCCGCAGAGTACGCCATCGTCTCAGTTGCTGGGAAGAGCCGCCGGATGGATGTGATGTGAATGATAACGCCGGAGCCCTGTTCCAGCATCGAAGGCAATAGTGCTCGATCTAGGCGAACAGCTGAGAACAAATTGGTGTTAAATATCTGTTGCCAATTATCATCACTCATTGCTAGAGCGCCCCCAACTGGAACAGACGATCCACCTACAGTGTTGATCAAAATATCTACACCACCAAAACGTTCAATTACCTTGTTGGCAATCACTGCCACGCCTTCTGGGGTGCTGACGTCAGCTTGAATGAATAGGTCCGACCCTTGGGTATCATCAGGAATGGATCGAGCAGTGGTTATTATCGTTCCTCCAGCACTCTTAAGACGCTTAATGATGGCTTCACCAATACCTTTTGTTCCACCTGTGACTAGAATTCGCTTCCCTCTAAATTCATTTACATTAAATGAGTCATCCATTATTATGTCCCTTCTTTCCCGATATTTTGCTGTCCTTTTATTTCTACTTGGTAACCATATTATCTAAAAACTTTTTCATAACTCTCTATCTCTTTTTTTATTATACACAAGATAATAAGACAATAGTATGTCATATTCAAATCACACTTCATAAAGTTTTAATGCTTGTCGTATTCGATTCTCAATTATTTTACGTACGTGCTCTGGTACTATGACCTTCACAAAACTGCCAAAGGACAAAATATAGCTGTATAGCCATTCTCTTTCCGGAACTAAAGTAAAGCTTCCTTCATGATTCTGGATAAGAAACCATACAAATACACGAATCCTCTATACCACGCGACACCCCTACAGCAAAAAGTCGCTCAAACCGAAGTTTGAGCGAACATAAAACATGCTTATGAAATTATCCATTAACCCACGAACCTTTTAAATTCAGCCTACTTCCGATCTATCAAGACCACCGATTCAATATGTGTTGTGATAGAAAGTTGATACTATTACACGGATAATTTGAAGATAGGACACCCTGCAACACCTTTATTTTTAGACTCATTTTTGGGATTAGAGAGCTTTAAAATTGCCATGGAAACAATTTGCGGAATTAAAGCCATGCTATGATCAGAGGGGCAGGTTGAAAAAATTCAATCTACCCTCTCTGAGGTTCCATCTATAAACAAAGTTATTGGTATCGCAGCTTTATATTCGGGTAAAAAGGTGGCAATCTTTAGCTTTGTGAAATCTTTGCACCAGATCCCTCTATAGTTCGTTGCTTTCTTTGCAAAGCAACGAACCTGTCCCTACCCTCAATCAATCATTTCGTCAATCCCTACAAATTGCATATTATAATATTTAGCATACAAACTATTTTGCGCTAACAACTCTTCATGATTTCCTCGCTCTTGAATGCTATTATTATTGATTACAATAATCTCATCCGCATTGCGGATGGTGCTGAGCCGATGTGCTACTATAATAGTCGTACGATTTTTCGATAGCTTGTCCAAGGAAGCTTGAATATAACGCTCGCTCTCATTGTCAAGTGCAGAGGTAGCTTCATCTAAAATCAAAATTTTAGGGTTCTTTAAAAATACTCGTGCAATAGCAAGGCGTTGCTTTTGCCCACCGGAGAGTCGTGTGCCACGTTCCCCAACGTAACTATTATAACCATCCGCTAAACTCATAATAAATTCGTGGATATTAGCATTCTGGGCCGCTTCAATAATTTCTTCATCAGTAGCATCTGGTTTGCCATAAGAAATATTGTCCCGCACACTACCGGCAAATATATATGCATCCTGCTGAACAATTCCGATGGCATTACGCAGGGATTTGAGTGTAACATCTCGCACATCCAGTCCGTCAATCATCACTGCACCGCTTATTACATCGTAAAAACGAGGTAGCAAAGAACAGAGCGTCGTTTTCCCCCCGCCGGACGGACCAACTAACGCCACTCTTTTTCCAGCGTCAATTGAGATATTCACCTTACTCAAGACTTCAGATGTGCTCGTATATTGAAAAGAAACATTCTTATATGTAATTTGCCCCCGCACATTGTTTAGGGATACAGCATTCTTCTTGTCCAAAATTTCCGGATGACTGTCCACCACTTCTATAAAACGTTTAAAACCAGAATACCCTTTTTGAAAAGATTCGGTAAGATTAATAAGCACATCCAGGGGACTTATAAAGATTCCTATGTATAAAGCATAAATGGCAAGGTCAGTTACCTGTAAACTACCATCAGCTATGAAAAATCCTCCACTGAGCAGTACTGATATATATAGCAAACCCTGAAAAAAAGAATTCCCTGCATGGAAAATTCCCATCATTTTATAACTAGCCACTTTAGAATTCAAGAATTCACGATTACTATTGCAGAATTTCTCACGTTCAAGTTCTTCATTGCCAAAAGACTTCACCACACGAATACCGGCAAGAGTATCTTGTACCTGAGAGTTCACACTTGCAATCTTTTTACGATTATCCATAAAAACAGCATGCATTTTTTTGTTTTGGTAAATGGTAAAAATCACCATTATGATCGTGATGCAGAGCAGGATGAGTGTCATTTGTACATTAATCAGCATAAGGATCGTAAAGGACCCTAGTATTTTTAACGTGGATATAAATAAATTTTCTGGTCCATGATGGGCTAGTTCTGAAATATCAAATAAGTCAGATACTAATTTGGACATCATCTCGCCTGTATTATTCTTATCATAGTAGGAAAATGACAACCGCTGATAATGATCAAACAAATCCTGCCGCATGTCGCTTTCCATATAGGCTCCCATCACGTGTCCCCATGAGGTGATATAGTATAGGCAACCATAGCGAATTATGTACATTACAATCATCCCCCCACCAACAAAAGCAATGATATTGAGGTAGTCCTCAGGACTTCGAATAAAATCATCCTTCGTAAAAAGCTTTAATAGTTGGGGGAAAACAAGATCTATTACGGAAACAAGCACTGCACAAAACAAGTCCATGTAAAATAACCCTTGATATGGTTTATAATACCGAATAAACCTTCTAAAAATAGACATCTACAAACCTCCACTTAGAATCAATCATGATAAATGCCTCATCAGCAATTCTATCAAATAATCATTTAATATAAAAAAGACAGGACTTTCCGAGCAGCATGTGTTTAACTTGGGGACCTCGTGGCGACGGTCTGTAGTGCATCTAAAATAGTGGACACTGTCCCCTCTGTCATTTATGAAGAGGTATTTTTGAACTTTTCCGGACTTTCTTCTAACCCTTTTTCGTCAAAGTGCAGATGTCCCCATATACACATTTCTTCTAAAATTGGCATCAACGAAAGCCCCTTTTCAGAAAGATAATATTCCACTTTCGGGGGTACTTGATGATACTCTTTGCGAATAAGAACTTGGTTTGCTTCAAGTTCTTTCAGTTGGGCACTGAGCATTTTGTGCGTGATTCCTTTAATAACCTTTTTCAGTTCACCATATCTCATAATATTGCGTTTCGCTAACCAAAACATAATGATCATTTTCCACTTACCACCAATAATTGATAAAGTATATTCAAAAGGTGCAGCATACACCTCTGATTTATCGTCCATTCATACTCTCCTTTTGGTTAGTATCTCACAAAAAAGTACATACTTGTTATTAGTCACGCATTAGTTTACTATAGAAACATCGAAGTTTCAAGGAGGCATAACACTATGAAAAAAGAAATTGAAGTATTTGATTATGCTAATGAGATTATGAAAGCGACCAAAACTGGCGTTTTGTTGACCACAAAGGTAGCTGACAAAGTGAACTCTATGACTATTTCTTGGGGCACACTCGGAATTGAATGGTCAAAACCGATTTTTACAGTTTTCGTTAGAGAAAATCGCTTTACAAAACATCAACTTGAAAAGAATCCTGAATTCACAATCAATATACCATATGGTGCTTTTAACAAAAATATATTGGGGATTTGCGGGACACAATCCGGTCGTTCAATTGATAAAATCAAAGAACTTAACTTGACACTTGAAACACCTAATAAGGTTTCTGTTCCTGCTATTAAGGAACTTCCTTTAACGCTTGAGTGTAGGGTTATATACAAACAAAAACAAGATGAGTGTGAAATTACAGAAGAAAACAAG
>JARBUM010000051.1 GCA_029239675.1 Pelosinus sp.
ATACCGTACCAACAGGTTTTGTTGGAGTAGCGCCAGTTGGGCCAGCTATGCCGGTAATCCCTAATCCAATACTAGCAGCAAATTTTTTACGAATGCCAGTAGCCATAAGACATGCTGTCTCTTGGCTTACCGCACCATGTTCAGTAATAATTTGCGGCGTTACACCAATAAAATCAGTTTTAATTTTGTTGGTGTAACAAACTATAGAACCTATAAGGTAATCTGAGCTACCAGAAATGTCGGTAATGCGACTGGTAATCAGCCCACCTGTACATGATTCGGCTAATGCAACAGTTAACTGTTTTTTAGTTAAAATTTCCCCAATATTCGCTTCGATAGTATCATTATCCAGACCCCAAATGTAATCAGCAATTTTCTGCCGAATTTGTCTTTCAAGTTCATCAATTAAATCGTTAGCTTCTTTTTTTGTAGCACCTTTAGCAGTAAGGCGGACAATAATTCCCCCTTGCCTTGCCAGCAATGCAATTGTTGGGTTGGACTGGGAAAGAATAAATTCTTTGATTCTTTCTTCTAAAGAAGATTCACCTATTCCATAGGTATGTAATATTCTAGATACAATGGCTCCGTGTGAATTAAAATGACTTTTTAAATAGGGAACAACTGCATGTTCAAACATACATTCTAATTCTCGAGGTGGTCCAGGTAAATGAATAATTATCTTATTGTTGTGCTCCAAGATCACACCAGGAGCTGTACCATATTCATTTTTTAGGACAAAAGCTTTTTCAGGAATCATAGCTTGTCGTAGGTTACTATCAGTCATAGGGATGTTACGTTTTGCAAAAAGACCAGTCATGTGAATTACACTTTCTTCATGTAAAAATAAAGGCCGATTTAACAAGTGAGCAGTTACTTCTTTTGTAATGTCTCCTTGTGTTGGTCCCAATCCACCAGAGGTTATAATAATATCAGATCGCTCTAACGCATTACTTAAAACTTGTGTCATACGTGTTTTGTTGTCACCAACAGTAGAATGATATAAAACATCAAATCCTAATTCATTCAGTTTTTCTGACAAAAATGGTGTATTGGTATTAATTATTTGACCCAAAAGTAGTTCTGTACCAGTGGCTACTATTTCCACAATCATGTAAAATCACTCCTAGACCTTGAGTAATTATATATATTACACGTATTATAATGTGAAGACAAGTATTTATTAAAATATAATGTTAATAAATACTTTTATATTTTTTCTGCGACGACATCATAGGTAAATCCTTGAACAATTCTTGCCTTGATGATATCGCCTGGCTTGCAATCCAGAGCTTTCTCAACATAAATTTGTCCATCTACATCAGGTGCCTCACGGTATGAACGGCCAGAAATAATAATTTCTGATTCGTTATTATTGACTTGTTCGATTAATACGTCCAAGATTGTTCCTTCTAGTTGCTGATTAAGCTGTTCCGATATTTGGCATTGTAATGTCATTAGACTATGATAGCGTTCTTGTTTAACCTCATCGGAAAGTTGATTGGGTAGATTTGCTGCAATTGTATCTTCTTCTTGAGAATAGGTAAAGACTCCTACTCTATCAAATTGCTGTTCTATTACAAATTGCTTCAAATCTTCGAAATGCTCCTCTGTCTCACCAGGAAAACCAACAATAAAAGACGTGCGAATTACAATACCAGGAATTCTAGCACGTAGGGTGGCTAAGAGTTTCTCGATATCCTTACGACTATCTTGGCGAAGCATAGCTTTCAAGATATCATTATTTGCATGTTGTAAAGGCAAGTCAATATATTTACAAATTTTAGACTCTGTAGCAATTAGTTCAATTAGTTCATTAGAGAAATATTTAGGATAACAATATAATAATCGTATCCACATAAGTCCATCAATTTTAACTAGTTCTTTTAGAAGCTCTGTTAATCTTGGTGATCCATATAAATCACGACCATAGCTAGTCGTGTCTTGTGCAATTAAGTTGACTTCTTTAACACCGCTTGCCACAAGATTTTTAACTTCTGCTACAATAGATTCCGTTGTTCTACTACGGAAAAATCCTCTTACTTTTGGAATAACACAGTAAGAACAACAGTTGCTACATCCTTCGGCGATTTTGACATAAGCACTATAAAAAGGTGTTGTGTTTATGCGCGGCATAGTTTCATCATAAAGCGTATCTGTTTTTCCTACTAATAGTACACGCTTTTTATCAACAAGTGTACTATTGATAGCCTCAATAATACGATGCCAATCTCCCGTGCCAACAATGGCATCTACTTCTGGTAATTCATCCAGCAAGTCTTGCTGGTAACGTTGACCAAGGCATCCAGCTACAATGAGACATTTACAGTTGCCTTGTTTTTTATAATCAGCCATTTGAAGAATTGTTGATATCGATTCTTCTTTTGCTGAATCGATAAAAGTACATGTATTGATGATAAGAATATCGGCTTCTTGGGGATTATCGGTTATTTTAATATTATTGGTGGCTAATAGTCCCAGCATGACCTCAGTGTCTACAAGATTCTTAGCACATCCCAGGCTAATAAACCCGGCTTTTAACATGAATGTTCCTCCTAGGTACAAATAAGATTTTTTATTTCGATGAAAGTCGTACTGTGGTTACCCATTTATCAAGTAATTGGCCTTTCTGCTCAATTGAAAAAATTTCCTTTTTATTCAAAAGCTTCATATTCTTTGTATCATAATATTTATAAATCAATGTTTCTGGATTTGTAGGAATGAAATAAAAACTGTTCGCATACAATGTACTTTGAGCAGTATCTTGTAGTAACCAGTCAATAAATTGTTTAGCTTCTACTTCATTTTTTGCACCTGCAATTAAAGCTGATCCAGTTAATACAAAAGAAGTTCCATCTTCTGGATATAGTAATGCTATAGGAAACTTGTCGTTCATATAGCGTATCGTTTCACTTTGTGTCGCAATGGCAATATCAACCTCACCCATTCCAGCCATTCGTACAGGAGTAGCTAAAAATTTAGCATATTGTACGATTTGCGGATGAATTTTTTTCAGATATGAAAATGTTTGAGCTTCTCCATTTGCAGATATTAAAGTATAAAATAAATTAGCAGAGGCTTCTGCTGCTAAAAAATCAGTTATACCTATGCGATATTTACTATCTTGTGTAAGATCATTCCACCTCGCTGGCGCTTTCGGGAGAGTTTTCAGAAAGTCACGATTCGCTGCAAAAACCATAGGATCATACCAGATACCTGTCCAATAATTATGGGCGTCTTTAAACCGATCGGGTATAATGTCTGTCTGTTCAGAAGTATATGGTTTTAATACATTAAGCTGTTTTGCCTGCTCTAAAAGTACACTGTTGGCAATGATAATGTCAGCTTGAGGTGCTGACATCTCCAGCTTAATCTTCGTTAGCAAATTTACTTCTGAAAGGGGCATAAGGTTTACACGTACTTTCTGGCTTTTCTCATATTCCTGGGCCAATATTGAAAGTTGCTCTATTGGCAACGTCGTATAAATGTTGACGCTTTTAATATTATTCTCAGGGTTTTGCTTATCAGCGTAACCTTGTAAGGATGTGCTTCCAGTGATGATAGTCACTAGCACAAAGACGGAGATTAATAAAATTGGCAGATAACGACGCATATGCTACCTCCAGTACAAATTAGACCAATAATACTATACCTCTTATTTGTTCGGTATGCAAGCCAAATTTCTATAAGTGTTAAAAGAAAGATATACATTATTTTATTTTAGTATGGTCTGAAAATATTGGACTTATGTGAGGAGGATTATTAAGAGTACAAGCAACTATAAAAAAGCATATAGTTGCTTGTGTTAAATGTATCTAACGATTTTTAGAATGTTTTGTTAGCTTAGTTTTATGATTTCTGGTTGTTTTTCGTTGTAGATTTTTATCAGTGTACTTACTGGTATTTCTATTTGTGGTTGTAGTATGTGGCTTATGGTGTGCATTTTGCGGTGGACGGATTAGACACTTAGGGCCATAGCCGATAAGATCTTGACGATTAGCTTTTGTAAGTGCTTCATATACTAAATGGTAGTTCTTGGGATCGCGGTATTGCATTAGCCCTCGTTGCATTTTTTTCTCGTGTATATCTTTAGCGACATAGACCTTCTCATTAGTAAATGGATTGACACCTGTATAGTAAATGCAAGTAGATAAACTACCAGGAGTCGGAATGAAATCTTGAACTTGTTCCGGTCTATAATTTAGATCTCGTATAAATTCCGCTAATTCAATGGCTTCTTTAAGTCCAGATCCAGGATGGCTAGACATAAAATAAGGAACCAAATATTGTTCCTTTCCTATAAGTTCATTTACACGCTTATAAGCTCGCATGAATTTTAAATAAACACTTTTTCCTGCTTTACCCATTAAATTAGTAACCTTTGGGGAAATATGTTCTGGTGCTACTTTAAGTTGTCCACTAATATGGTGCTCACACAATTCGCGTAAAAATTCTTCATTATTTGGATCTGCCATTAGATAATCATAGCGTAATCCAGAACGAATAAAAACCTTTTTTACTCCTGGCAAAGTACGCAAAGTACGTAACAAGGTTAAATAATCAGTATGGTTAGTAATCAATTCTTTGCAAGGAGTTGGAGCTAAGCATTGCTTAGCTTTACAGGTACCACGCTCAGATTGCTTCTGGCAGGATTGTATACGAAAGTTAGCAGTAGGACCGCCAATGTCATGTATATATCCTTTAAAATCAGGCATTGCAATGATTTGCTTAGCTTCATTTAAAATAGATTCTTGGCTTCTGCTTTGGATGATTCGTCCCTGATGTGAAACAATGGCACAAAACGAGCATCCACCAAAACAGCCACGATGACTGACTAAACTGAATTTAACTTCTTGAATTGCTGGTACGCCACCAGCCTTATCGTACACCGGGTGATATGTCCGTTGATAAGGAAGATCATAAATTTCGTCCATTTCTTCAGTGGTTAGTGGCAACGCAGGAGCATTTTGTACTATAGAATATTCACCATGATTTTGTGTAATTGTTTTACCACGGATACCATCTTGTTCTTGGTATTGAATTTTAAACGCTTGATTAAATGCTTGTTTATCCGTACTCACATTGTCGTAGCTAGGGGTTTCGATAAAATTCCATAAATGTTCAATAGACTCAGTTTTATAACAAGTGCCTTGAACATCACGAATATCAGAGATTTTTATACCTTGTTGTAACTGTGAAGCAACTTCTTTTAGTTGTTTTTCGCCCATACCATATATTAAAATATCAGCCCTACTATCAATTAGTATAGAGCGTCGTACACTATTAGACCAATAATCATAATGAGCAAATCGTCTAAGACTTGCTTCAATACCACCAATAATAATAGGTATATCTTTCCATACTTCCCGAATTCGGTTACAATAAACAATTGTAGCTCTATCAGGACGGCAGCCTGCTTTACCGTCTGGTGAATAATTATCTGTACTGCGAAATTTTTTTGCAGCAGTAAACTTATTTAGCATAGAATCAAGATTGCCAGCTGATACTAATACACCTAAACGAGGCTTTCCCAATTTTTTAAAATCCAGCGTGGAGCGCCAGTCTGGTTGAGAGATAATACCTACACGATAACCGTATTTCTCTAATAGCCGACAAAGTATAGCAGGCCCAAAGCTAGGATGATCAACATAAGCATCACCGCTAACAAATAAGAAATCTAATCGATCCCATCCTCTTTCGGCCATATCTTCCTTGCAAATTGGCAAAAAATCATTTTTCATAATTATGTTTCTCCTAAACAATGTCATGTGCTCTATACTAAAAGAGTAAGTGACAATTATAAAATGTTCTTTATGTTATACTTAAGAGGCAATATAACGAATTACAATAAAATAAGAAAAGACTTGGCTTGTGCCAAGCTTTCAGATCTAAACAGCTTATTCAAGATGACCTGCAGAAATATTGTTACTGCCATAGCACACCAAGGAAAAAATTGATAATATACTTTGGCATTTGTAATTGAAATATTCTCCTGAAGTCTTCTTTCTATTGCTGAATTAGAAGATGAATTCTAGAAATTCAGTAAATCGAGCTATCTTTATAAACGTACAATCAGCTTACTTTTTTGCTGAAAATGTTCTGACAAGCACTTCACCTTTTGTTCCAAGTATGCCCAAAGATTGTCCATTATATACTATATCAATTCCGCCAGCATTACCAGCTTTTATTGTAATATTTTGCTCTGCTTCCCAAGTAAATGTCTCGCCTGCTTGGGGAGTGCCTTCATAAATTATTTTATTATCAGCAGTTACCGATGTCCAACATTGGTCAGTATATTTTGCAATAATGACTACTGGTTTCATTGTAACAGGTGTAGAAGGAATAACAGCTTGTTTTGGAATTACTGGAGCAGGCTGTTGTACTTGCCTGTCTGCTCTAGGCTCTGGTGGTAATGAACTTGAGTTGTTTTGAAACCATAAAGCACCACTAGCCACACCTACAACCAACACGCCTATTACTAACCATTTACTAGATTTATTAGCCTCTTTTAGGGGCTTTTCTTTTGGAGCATTATCTATGCTGGTAATTCTTTCATTTGTTGGGGCTACAGGATTTTGAGATTGTCGATACAAGTCAACGATTTGTTGACTATCTAAGTCTAAGAAATTCGCATAGTTACGGATAAATCCCTTCAAGTATACCTCACCTGGGATTATAGTATAGTTACCTTCTTCAATTGCAGTTATATATATAGTTCTTATACTGGTAGCAAGCTCGATTTCCTTAACTGAAAGCCCTTTCCTCTCTCGTTCACTACGCAATATCTCACCAACTGTTTGCACTCCAGATACCTCCTCAACGTCTCTATGTAGTTACTAGTTATTATTGATTTTAGTTTTGAACATTATTTTCATAGTATTATGATAAGCCATATTCAGTTCCAAATTTCTCCACCTTAACAATAGATATATTTTACCATTTATATCACTATTTTTCAAAGTTTCTTTTTATTTTGTGTAAATTATGAGAAATATAGTGAATAATTTGCTGAAATGTAAAAAAATAATATATTATACCGGAGTAAAATAGGTTGTATTATTACTATATGATTACAAAAGACCGCCAAGGCTTAAAAGAAAAACATCTTGTAGCGGTCTTTGTATACGTCTTTAGTTTAGTAAACGTGGAGTCTTATAAAATAGGCTTATAGGTTAAAATCTTACCTGGTTGTATTTCTGGATGCAAATAGTCTTGGGGGTCAGTTGTTAATAGGCGGCTCACTTTGCATTGAGTGGGGCTTATTTTTTCGACTATCAATTTTATATGATTACATTGAATTTCTTCATAAAGAGGTGGTGGACTATCTACATTGCTTAAAACTAATTCTGTTGGTAGTATACTCCACAATGTCATTGCTTCAACCCCTTAGTTTCTTTTTGTATTTTGATTAATTCGTTTAATTTCATTTGTGCATGAGATAATCCACCTATTTCATTAATAATTCCATAGGATACAGCATCTTTGCCGATTACTGATGTACCAATATCTCGAGATAATTCACCAGTCTTAAATAGTAATTCTTTCCATTTTCTCTCAGAAATACTAGAATGGTCGACTACGAATTTATTAACTCGATCTTGCATTTTTTCCAAATAGTCAAAAGAACTAGGGGCACCAATAACTAAGCCTGTAAGTCGTATGGGGTGAATTGTCATAGTAGCACTTTCTACAATATAGGAATAAGTGGCAGATACAGCTATAGGTACACCAATACTATGTCCTCCACCAAGTACAATAGATACGGAGGGTTTAGACATACTAGCAATCATTTCTGCGATTGCTAAGCCTGCTTCCACGTCACCACCAACCGTATTTAAGAGTAATAATAATCCTTCAATATCAGAGTTTTGCTCAATTGCTACTAATTGAGGCATTATATGTTCATATTTAGTTGTTTTATTTTGGGGGGGTAATATCATATGCCCTTCTACTTGACCAATAATTGTCATTACATGTACATTGGTTTTAGCTGTAGGAATTTCAGTAGCACCCAATTCTTGAATATTGTCTACGGTATCAACCTTCCGAGCTGTTACATTTTTTTTTGTGTGTTCAGTTGGTATTCTGGGATTCTCAGGATTTGTTCCAGGTGGCTCTACAACAGGATTGTCATTATCTAGCATTAGATTACCTCCAATAATGTTAGTTTCTATTTTTTATAGTATTAGCTATGTATAACGTTTCATACTGTTTTACAATAAAAAAATGTTTTATGCTATTGTGAGTTAGCATAAAACATTTTTTTATTAGTATATTGAATTTTACACTTCCATAATAATTGGCAATATCATAGGACGACGACGTGTTTTTTCATATAAATATTTCCCTAAGGTATCACGTACGCTTGATTTAATTGTAGCCCATTCAGTAACATTATTCATTTCACATTTATCCAACGTCTGCCTTACTTTATTTTTAGCTTCATCCATTAATTGCTCTGATTCCCTCACATAGACAAAGCCACGAGATACAATATCAGGGCCAGCTACAACACAACCATTTTGCTTGTCCATAGTAATAACAACAATCAAAATACCCTCTTGAGAAAGTTGACGACGATCTCTTAGAACAATGTTACCAACATCACCAACACCGAGCCCATCAATTAAAACAATACCAGAAGCGACTTTTCCAGTAACACTACCTTTTTCAGGAGTAAATTCTAATACTTGGCCATTCTCAGCAATAAAAATATGGTCTTTAGGCATACCAAGTTCTTGTGCCAATTTAGAATGTTTTATTAAATGACGATATTCACCATGCACTGGAATGAAAAACTTAGGCCGGATCAGATTATGCATCATTTTTAATTCTTCTTGGCTAGCATGTCCTGATACGTGAATACCAGATGTTTTTTCATAAAGAACCTCTGCACCTTGACGCAATAAGTAATCAATAGTTCGGGAGATTAATTTTTCATTACCTGGAATTGGTGTAGCGGAAATGATAATGGTATCACCAGGCGCTATGTCAACCTTACGATGGTCAGACATTGCCATTCTAGTTAATGCTGACATGGGTTCGCCTTGACTACCAGTAGTGATAATAACTACACCTGATGGTGGATAGTTATTAATCTGATCAATATCGATTAGGACACCTTCAGGTATATTAAGATAGCCTAAATCGGATGAAATAGTCACTACATTAATCATACTACGTCCCAAAACAGCAACCTTACGTTTGTATTTATAGGCGGTATCAATGGCTTGTTGTACACGATGTACATTAGAAGAAAAACTAGCAATGATAATCCGACCTTTAGCATTATGAAACATTTCGTCAAATGTAACGCCAACAGACTTCTCACTCATGGTATATCCCGGATGCTCCGCATTCGTACTGTCGGCGAGCATAACGAGTACTCCTTGATCACCCAATTCGGCAAGTTTGTGAAAATCTGTAACTTTGCCATCAACAGGAGTTTGATCAAATTTAAAATCACCGGTATGTACAATTGTGCCAACAGGTGTTTTAATAGAAAGAGCTACAGAATCAGCAATACTGTGACTTACACGAATAAAACCAATTTTAAAAGGACCAACTTCAATTTGGTCACTTGCTTTAACAGGGATTAGGTTAGTTGACGCAACATTGTTTTCTTTTAATCTACCTTCTAGGATTCCCAATGTTAGTTTTGTACCATACACAGGTACGTTGAGTTGTTTTAAAACATATGGTAAGGCACCAATATGATCTTCATGACCATGTGTAAGTACGATGCCTCGAACTAAATCACGATTTTCTAATAGGTAGGATATATCTGGAATCACTAAATCAATTCCAAGCATGTCATCTTCAGGAAACATGAGACCAGAGTCAATAACAATAATATCGTCTCCAAAACGAACTACGGTCATGTTTTTACCTATTTCCCCTAGGCCACCTAAAGGGATAATTTGAATTTTTTGTTGTGCTTTTACCAAAAAAAACCACACCTCCAGATATTTTCATAAAGTAAGAAAAACAAACCATTATTGGTATTTGCCGTTCGTTAGAAAATGAGCTAAAAACCGGCCCGTTCATTCACTTATTGTAATTATAGCTTATTCTAAAGTGTATTTGCAATATATGATGCTTCTTTTGGGGATATTATATGTAATATCTGCCATATAAATATAAGAACCTCATTCTACGAAAGAATGAGGTTCTTATATTTATATGCGATTCATTTTATGAAGATAGTTCTTAATCTGTTCTAACTCACTTGCAGTAGGCGGTATCAAAGGCAATCTAAAAGAACCACCATTTTGCCCAATTAAATTTACAGCTGTTTTTACGGGTATTGGATTTGTTGTAATAAACATCATTCTATAGAATGGTAGTAATTCTGAATGAATAGCTTGTGCTTTAGTTAGATCATTGCTGATAAAAGCCGCAATCATTTCTTGCATACGATTACCTACGATGTGAGCTGCTACACTAATAATACCTACTCCACCAACAGCTAATATAGGCAATGTAAGACTATCATCACCACTGTATACCATAAAATCAGTAGGAGTCGTTCGAATAATTTCTGCAACTTGTTCAAGATTTCCACTAGCTTCTTTAACAGCAACAATATTTTTTAATTCAGCTAATCGAGCTATGGTACTAGGCAAGATATTAGAACTGGTGCGTCCAGGAACATTATAGATGATTAGTGGCAAGTTCGTATTATCAGCAACTGCTTTAAAATGCTGATAATATCCTTCTTGTGGTGGTTTATTGTAGTAAGGGCCTACCAACATCGCACCGTGTACACCCAATTTTTCTGCTGCCTGTGTTAACTTTAATGATGCCATAGTATCATTTGAACCAGTGCCAGCAATCACAGTAGCTTTATCGCCAACTGCATCAAGTACAGTAGAAAATAATTTGAGTTTTTCTTCCTTGTCAAGGGTTGCTGATTCACCTGTACTACCAGCAACAACTATCCCATTCGAGCCATTTGCAACTAGATATTTTGCAAGATTTGCTGCAGCATCATAATTAATACTAAAATCATCATTAAATGGAGTTACCATAGCTGTTAGAATCCGTCCAAAAGTATTCATAGTATTCTTCTTCTCCCTTATT
This sequence comes from Pelosinus sp., assembly GCA_029239675.1. GTDB lineage: Bacteria > Bacillota > Negativicutes > DSM-13327 > DSM-13327 > Pelosinus. Next base: position 11,080 of record JARBUM010000051.1, read on the forward strand.
TAACATGATAGATTAAACTTTTCATGTAATGCTGTAACGGCTGATTGTACAAATGATTTCTTTATTAAAACGGAAATTGATGTATGAGAGTCTACTGTTTGTAATATCGGGATGTTATTAATTGATAAAGCCTCTATGAAGCTGGCCATTACACCTGGAACACCATTGATTCCCCCGCCAACAACTGAGACTTTAGCACATTCAAGGGTTGTTTGCACATCACAACCAAATTCTTGAAGCTGAGCCGTTGCTTTATCAGCAAGATCTTCTGCTACAGTAAACATAATCTGCCCAGGATGAACATTAATTAAATCTACACTAATTCCATTATCTGCCATAGACTTAAATATATTAAAACTTGCAATATTGTTTAAAGAATCATGTAGATTAATCTTAATTTGAGCGATATTAGATATAAAAGTTACACCTGTGGCAACACGATCAGCAACATAGGTATCAGAAGTATCTTCTTTAGGAACACTAGTTATAAGCGTACCAGGTTCATTAGAAAAAGTTGATTTTACTACTAAAGGAATACTTTTTTGCATTGCAATTTCTACAGCACGAGGATGGATTACTTTAGCACCTTGGTGAGCTAATTGACATACTTCCCCATAGGTAATACAGTCAAGAATTCTTGCCGTACTTACGATTCTAGGATCAGCAGTCATGATGCCATCTACATCCGTATATATTTCTATCATTTCAGCATCTAGAGCAGATCCCAAAGCAGCGGCAGTTGTATCACTTCCTCCCCGACCTAAGGTAGTAAATTCGCCATCAATAGTAATGCCTTGAAAGCCGCATACTACAGGAATTTTACCCATGTTTATTAAGTTACATATGCGGGATGGATCTACTTTTAAAATACGAGCATTATTAAAATTATCATCAGTAATGATACCAGCTTGCCCGCCTGTAAGCATAATAGCGTCAAGTCCAGCAGCTTGTAGTGTACCAGTCATAATAACAGCAGAAATCATTTCTCCACAATATAAAATCTGATCAAGTTCACGACTGGCAATATCTTTATATGTTCTTCTTGCTAAATCAATAAAAGTATCAGTAGCATAACATTCGCCTTTTCGGCCCATTGCTGAGACGACAATCACAGGATTAAAGCCTTTGCTATGAGCAACCTTTATTTTTTCTACAACTAACTCTCTCGCTTCGGGAGTCGCAACTGACGTACCACCAAATTTTTGAACTATTATCCCCATTATTTACACCTCAAATTAAGTTATGTTCAATCATATACTCAGCAATTTGTAAAGCATTTAAAGCAGCACCCTTACGTATCTGATCGCCAACAACCCATAGATTGAGACCATTTTGGATAGAATTATCTTTTCTGATTCGACCAACAAAAACCTCATTTTGGCTTGAAGTAAATAAAGGCATAGGATATGACATTTCTGCAGGATTGTCTTGCAAAATAACGCCTGGGAAGGCAGCTAGAAGTTCTCTAGCCTGGTCAACCGATACTTCACTTTCGAATTCTACATTTATTGATTCTGAATGGCTACGATAGATAGGTACTCTCACGGTTGTTGCTGTAATTCCGATTGTATAATCATTAAATATTTTATGTGTTTCATGTACCATCTTCATTTCTTCTTTAGTGTAATCATCTTCTACAAATACATCGATATGAGGAATGACATTAAAAGCAATCTGGTAGTGTTTTGGTAAGCTAGCACTCGGTAAAATATTAGCTTCAACAGGTCGATTTTCAACAATAGCCTGCACTTGGTTATCTAATTCATCAATAGCTTCTTTACCAGCACCTGAAACTGCTTGATACGTGGACACTACTACTCGTTTAATCTTTGCCTGATCATATAATGGCTTCAAAGCCATAGCCATTATAATTGTAGAGCAATTCGGATTTGCTATAATACCTTTATGGTGTTGTATGGCCTCTGGATTGACTTCTGGCACAACTAATGGCACTGTAGGATCCATTCTAAAAGCACTAGAATTATCAATAACTACAGCACCCGATTTTACTGCAGCTGGGGCAAATTTCGTACTGGCAGAGCCACCAGCAAATAAAGCAATGTCTATATTTTGAAAAGAGTCATCAGTAGCTTCTTCTACAGTATAATCTTTTCCCATAAATTTAATGATCTTACCAGCAGAACGTTTAGAAGCAAGTAGTTTTAAATTATCATAAGGAAAGTTGCGCTCTTCAATTAAATCTAAAAATTCCTGTCCGACTGCTCCCGTCGCTCCAAGTATTGCTATATTATATTTTTTCATAAATATCGCTCCTCATAGTTTTTACCAAAGATCCTATATGCTTATTATATGCAAAATTTTTACTATAATTATTGCTTAAGATGCTTAATTTAGTGCAAAAAATGATTAATTTTAAATAATCATCATCCAATATTTTGAATCAATCTATTTATCTTTATAAGCTATTTTTGGTAGTACAAAGACAGGATACTATTCCAAGATTTCATCAAGTCCTAAGACTAGGCCATTTGCAGTAAGAACGTGCTTACAGGCCAAGACAACTCCTGGCATAAAGGATTCTCGTGATATAGAATCATGACGAATAGTTAAAGTTTGACCAAGTCCGCCAAAGATAACTTCTTGATGGGCTACGTAGCCTGGTAAACGGACACTATGCATCCTAATACCAGAGAAATCCCCTCCTCGCGCACCAGGGAGTTTTTCAAACTCATCAGGGTGCCCCTGTTTTAAGAAACCACGTTTTTTGGCAATTAGCTCTGCTGTATGTAAGGCTGTTCCAGATGGTGCATCAAGTTTTTGATCATGATGTAATTCAATAATTTCTACATGTGGGAAGAATTTAGCAGCATCTTGTGCTAATTTCATCATTAAGATTGCACCGATTGAGAAATTAGGTGCAATTAATGCATTTACTTTGGTTTGTATACATAGTTTTCTTATTTCTTCTATATTTTCTTCTGATAAGCCAGTGGTTCCTACAACAGGGCAGATACCATTGTTAATTGCAATATGGATATTATTTAGTACTACCTCTGGTCGAGTGAAATCAACCATTACTTGTGGTTTTGTTTCATTGATAACTGTTTGTAGGTCATTACCAATAATAACACCAGTTTTTCCTGTACCGATTAAATCACCAACATCGGCAAAATCTGATTTAGTATCCACAGCTCCTACAATACTTAATTGAGTATCGTTATGTATGGCTTTAAGCACTTCACGCCCCATTTTACCGTAAGCTCCACAAACTATTACTCTAATCATGTTGTGCACCTCCTAATAATAGCAATGTATTCATTGCAAGTTATGAATGTTAATAACTCAAGACAAAAATAATAGCCGATGAGCGTAAATCTCATCGGCTGTCAATAGTAGGTTAGACAGTAATAAGGATAGTGAAAAAACAAAAATAAGCTTTTTCACGCCTTAGATAAGATAGCACTCCACTAAAAGATTACTTCTAGTGACAGTCTTACACCTATTTGATGAAAGACCAGCACAAAAGATTTGGTGTCTTTTGCACTTCGGCAAGCAACCCTTTTCCTTCAGATCATAAAGACCATTCTCCCTGAAAGTACTATTGTTGTCTGCACCTCTATTCCATCCCTGCGCAGGATGAAGTCTATTTAATTACATACATTGTATAATAGTGCTTATAGTAGTGTCAATATTTTAATGGGAAAAAAGTTGATATTTCTAGTAGTGTACTTTTACCTTATTGCTATTTACTGTGATTTTCCACATCTTTAGCACCATTTTGACGTAATATTTGGGCTGCGGAGTTAACTTTGGTTGTGTCAGTGCGAATAATTGCTAGGATACTGCCATGAGCAACTTCTTGTTCATATCGCTGACTTGCTTCAGCGGGAATACCCCAATCAATCAATCCTCCAGCAATACCACCTGCAATTGCTCCCCCTACGGCAGCGGTAATAGGGCCTACTGCTAGAATTGGACCAAGTCCAGGAAGCATTAAAGCTCCTGCTCCCATAAGCAAGCCACCAATCCCGCCTAAAGTACCACCTGTTAATGTCCCATCAGTAATATCATCATCATAGGTTTCATGTTGATTCTCAGTTCGCTGTTTTTTGGAAACAATATTAATTTCTTCAGTAGTAAAACCTTGTTTTCGTAGAGTATTCACAGCATTTTCAGCTCTAGATCTTGATTCAAATACACCAATAACAGTTTGGTTTACTTGCGGTGTATTAGTAGTGGCATTGCTATTTGCTACTGGCGCTTTCATAGTATTCGTATTTCCTGCCGTATAACTGTTGACTACTGAATTTCCATTTGTTTCACTTGAGATTTGATCATTGTTTTGATTTGCCATAGTAAAACCTCCTAACATTAAATGCATGCTATGCAATTTAGTGTTAGTTTATCCACCCTAATGATTAATATGTATTTTCATGGCGATCTCGATTTAAATTAGTATAACGATCATAGGCATTATTTATATCTACAATAATTACTTCGTCTCCAATGCGTTTTATTGCTCGCCAAGGAATCGTCGAAGATTTTATATCACTAAAAAAACTAAACAATCCATTTTTCTTTGGTAATAAGATGGTTTGTATTATTCCTGAATTAGAGTCAAAAGTTAATTCACATTCCTCAATTATCCCTAGACGAGCTCCATCACTTAAATTTATAACTTCCTTCCCAGATAAATTGCTTAGGCGCATTTGTTTCACCCCTTACTATTTTTACAAAAAAAGTTCATAAAAAAAGGCTGAATAATGGACAATAGAATGGATATGGAGGCTATTGGGTCAATCCATATTTGAAATAGCAATATTTTTTCAGGGATATCTAATTTCAAAAAGGATATTAACATAACTAATGATAAATATATACCACCAGAAACTGCGATTAACTCTTGGAGAGCCAATGATAATGGTGAACTGTTGATATCACCAGCATTATAAGTTTGACGAAAATGCTTAAAGCGTTCTAATAGGGATAAAATTAATAGTAACGTTAGTCCCAATAAAATTATCCAGGAATACATGACAAACCTCCAAATACCTTCTACTTTAATAATATGATATAAAAACCAATATATGTTAGAAAAGCTTTATAAAAAGTATGAATTAACTTTTCATAAAGCTTTTTAACATTTTTATTTTCCAGTACTACCTAAACCACCTTTTCTGACTGCAAAAGAGTTATTCTCATCCATGTCGGCTAACAGATATTTATAAAATATTCCTTGTGCGATTCTAGTACCTTTACTTATGTTAATATTTTGTAAATTATGGTTATAAATCGCAATTAGAATATGCCCTTCATTATCAGCATTATTATAATAGTCAGCATCAATAATCCCTTGCCCATTTACTAAACTTATACGATTTTTAATAGATAAACCAGAACGAATATGTATACCAAGATATTCATCTGGTTGCATATATGCTTTAATTCCTGTTGGGATTAACGTAACAGTAGTGGGAGCTAATATTATATCTTCAGCTGCAGCTATATCATATCCTGCACTATATTGTGTTTTCCTTGTAGGTAGCAGAATATCCTTATTTTCGTAATTAGAAATGAATTTAAAACCTCTTAATTGCATTATATATCTCCTTATTCACTGGTCCTAATGCTGTAAAAGCTAACGCCTTTGGATTAAATAATTTCTGTATTATGTTCTCTAGGTCTTCTAAAGAGATTTTATCAATTTTAGCAACTACTTCATTCAGAGTGATGAATTTACCTAATGTAAGTTCCATCTTACCGATTCGAGACATTCGACTACTTGAACTTTCAAGTCCTAATAATAAACTACCTTTTAATTGTTCTTTTGATTTCATAAGTTCACTGGCACTAATTCCCTCATTTTTTAGTGCAGTAATATTTTCTAGTATAAGTTCTATTACTTGAGGAGCATTACTAGGTCTTGTCCCAGCATAAATGGTCAATAACCCTGCATCGCTATAATTCGCTTGATAAGAATAGATTGAGTAGGCTAATCCTTTTTCTTCCCTAATCGATTGAAATAGGCGCGAACTAATACCGCCACCTAATATATTATTTAATATGTGTATTGTATAGATGTCTGGCGACGATTGAGGTACGCTGTTAGTTCCGAGGCAAATGTGTACTTGCTCAATTGCTTTAGACTGTATCGTCTGGGAGGCGATTAAATTGGGGATAATGGAAGGAAGTTCCTTCTTTCTTCCATTCATGCTACCAAAATAATATTCTGCTAATTCTACTAACTTCTCATGATTTAGATTGCCAGCTGCAGCAATGACGATATTATCAGGGGTATAAAAGTTTTGATAATATTCAGCGATTATATTCTTATTAAATTTTTCAACGGTTGGGATCGTGCCCAGAATATTATGCCCTAAAGCATGTTTTGCCCAAATGGTATTATGATGTAGATCATGAACTAACTCATCAGGCGTGTCCTCATACATACAAATTTCTTCTAATACCACTTCTTTTTCACGATTAATATCTTCCACAGAAAATGTAGAAGATTGAAGCATATCACTAAGGACATCAAGAGCTAATTCTAGATGGGTATCCAGTACTTTAATATAGTAACAGGTATATTCCTTTGTAGTAAAAGCATTTATTTCTCCTCCCACCCCATCTACTGTTTCAGCGATGTCTTTGGCTGAGCGATTTTTGGTGCCTTTAAATACCATGTGTTCAATAAAATGAGAAATGCCATGGTTATAGCTTTGTTCAAAACGTGATCCAGTGCCTATCCATATTCCAAGCGTCACTGATTTGACATAAGGAATAGCTTCTGAGACTACTCGAAGACCATTTGATAATAGTGATTTACGGTACATACAATACTCCTTTATTTAAGTGTTTGACTAACTTCCGGTTGTAATCTAATAAATCCTGCATGATTTGTTAGAATCCTAAGAAAAATAATAAGAAGACAAGCGCACTTATTTAATGAAATATAGATCAA
>JARBUM010000005.1 GCA_029239675.1 Pelosinus sp.
TTCCAAACCATTATCGCCAAATTCCTTATGATATGCCTTATGGAAGAGCATTTCTTTTTCAAATCGTTCACTAATAGACATTTTTAAAATCGCCTCTTCACCATATTTCTGGATAAAATCTCTTCTGGCAAGTCTTTCAATTAATTCCTCCCAAAAAGTAGCATTCTCAAAATTTCCGACATGCTTTGTCATATTATTATTTTGAGTAAAATTCTTATTAAGAAAATACTCCCCTGATTTTCCATTATGTTCTACAACATTCTCCATACCAAATTCATTTGCCAATATCAATATTTTTTGTTCAAATTCTTTATACGACTTTGTTTCCTCATTTCTCTCTTCTGAATGAGCATGGAGTACCCAGTCACTTAGGTATAACATATCCAAGAGAGTTTGATATTCTTTTTTAGTAATATTAATCTTCATATTTTCCTCCTTTTTTTTAAAAAAATACATAAATCTTTCAATTTGCTATGTTTCTATAAAAATCCTGCTGTTTGTATAAAAACATCATTCTTCATTTTTACTAGTAACATTAAGCGTCCTCTTATTCTCAAGAACTTATACCTTCTGGATACTATTAAAAAAATAAATAGCCTTAACTCCCCTCATAGAGAAGATAAGGCTATTTACGCTCCGTACACAATTAGAATTTTACATAGTCCTTGCGTTTTGCTCTTTCCGGCAATCCTGGTGAATCTTTGCCGCGTTGTGTAACTTCTTCTATCGGAATATTAAGTTCACGAGCAATAATTTCCTTTACCCTAGAACGGCAGAATCCACTTTGGCATTTTCCCATACCTGCTCTAGTCCGTCTCTTAATCCCATCTATTGATTTAATGGTTATGCCACGATGTAGAGCATCAATAATCTCAGATTCTGTTACCTGCTCACATCTGCAAATAATATGTTCCTCAGGGTTCTTCGAATTTATGTCTCCTTTAAAATCTTCATTTTTGGCTTTAATGATAGGCTGACGGTGCGCTATAAAGTCTGTTTTGGCGTTGAGTTCCAAACCTGCTTGTTTAAGTATTTGAATGACTTTCAAGGCAATAGCTGGAGAAGCTGTAAGCCCTGGAGAATCAATGCCGATCAAATTAATAAATCTTTTTATACGACTTTCCTCAATAATCCAATCCTTTTTGCCGGAAATAGGTCGATTTCCAGCAAAAGATGTAATCGCTTGTTTCATATCAAAATCGGGTACTGACATTCTAGCTGTTGTCACAATCTTTTCTAATACTTCTTCCGTCGTACCCACATCGTCTTTGTCTTTTATTTCTTCCGCATTGGGCCCTATCATTAGGTTACCATGATAGGTAGTGGTCACTAAAATCCCCTTACCCATTTCAGTCGGCACCTGAAAGATTACAGACTTAGCTAGGTAATTCTGCTCTTTATCAAACAAGACATATTGACCCCTGCGTGGTGTAATGTGAAAATCATCAATACCTACCAAGCTGGAGATTTTATCACAATATACACCAGCAGCATTGATAACATATTTGGCTTGTATCTCTTCTGTATTCGTAGCAATTTTAAAAAAGTCATCTACTTTTTCGATGCCTATTACGGCAGTATTTAATTTTAATTCAACCCCATTTGCTATGGCATTCTCTGCTAGTGCAATCACAAATTCATAAGGAGAGGTTACACCAGCATTCCCACAATAAAGAGCGGCCTTTACGTCCTTACTTACATAAGGCTCTAGTTCCCTCACTTTTTCTCCATCAATGATGGCAAGTCCCCCAACACCATTTTTAATGCCATACTGATACAATTTTTCTAATGTTTTAATATCCTCATCACGAAAAGCTAATACCAAGGATCCTGTTTCTCTATAGCCAAAATTTAATTCTTTATTTAGTTGTTCATACATCCTATTGCCTTTTACGCATAACTCAGCTTTTACAGTACCTGGTTCATCAGAATATCCACCATGAACAATTCCGCTATTTGCCTTCGATGCCCCACAGCCCACATCTTCTTCTTTTTCAAGAAGGCATACACGTAGCTGATACTTAGCTAATTCTCTCGCTATATTAGCCCCCACTACTCCAGCACCAATAATACAGATATCGTACATACTATATCCTCCTCAACCATTGAATTATGTATTATTCTTCATTCACTTTGGCAACGATTTTTAAACCTTTTAAATTTCATCATGTGGTTGCCCTATAGCTTGCTATATTTTTCTGAATAGTCTAGCACTATTAAATTATATCAAAGATGCATGCCGTTCTCATAGTATTTATTTCGCTCCAATACAATAAAAAATATTTCTACCTGCTCGTAGCCAGCATCTTGAATATTTTTAGTTATACTAATCGCTACTTTATCTTGCACTTCTTGCCCTCTATCAAACCAATTAACTTGTACCATCGGACACCCTGCTATGATATCTCCATCTTTAATCAAAATGGAATCTACACATTCAATTCTAAAGTAGTCTCGCGGGCAACCGATAATCTCTTCCAGCTCATTTACCATTTGTTTGCTGATCTTTTGTATCTCTTCTACTTTCATACCTTTGATTAGGAATTGTGGCATTTTTTTAACCCCTTTCACACGTTTTTTATTTGCTAACTTGAGCTACTAAGCCTATTCTTCCTTCCTCTGGTTCTTTCACAAATAATGTTAGTACAAAGCCGACAACAGGCAAGCAAGCTAGTACGGTAAAGATTAAAGGCATCCCCCAAACATCTGCTACTTTCCCCAAGGCTAATACTCCCATAGCACCTAACCCTACACTTAAACCAATGGTCAATCCTGATGCCATTCCTACATTATTAGGCATCATTTTTTGCGCTAATACCAAACTGCTAGTAAAGGTTGCAGATAGTAAGATACTCGCAAAGGATAATACAATAAATGCCCCAATGTCACCAACAACGGGGAACAAATACAACAATAAAGAAATGGGTAAAATAGAGTATATCATGACACGTTTACTACCGTAACGATCACTCATAGCACCACCTAAGAGTGTGCCTAATGCACTCGTTGCCAAATATACGGTCAGCAAAGAACTTGCATATATCTCACTGCCGTGTAAATAGGACACATAGTATAAAGGAACAAAGGTACTAATACCGGCTGCTACCGTTGATCTTGACAATACCATCCCTAAGAGGGAGACTAAAGGCCAATTAAGTGATGCTTTAAGACTTCTCAAGCTACCAGCCTGCTTCACTTCTGGTATCGGCAAATTACGGCTCATTTGTATTAAAGGCACTCCTAGCAATGCATAGGGCAGAATATAGATAAGTACTTTGGTACTGAATCCACCGTACAATAGTGTTGCTAACAACAACGACCCTATTGCAAAACCAGCGTTGCCTCCCACAGCAAAGATACTTACCCCCTTACCTTTTGCCTTGCCACTCAATCGATTAGCAGTCTTGGCTGCCTCTGGGTGGAAAGCAGCCATACCGAATCCTGCTATGGCTGTAAAGAGTAGAGTCAAATAATAGTGAGGAGCCCATAAAGATGCCACCATAGCTATTCCTGAAATCAAACAACCAGCAGGCATAAGCCAAGGACGGGGGTTCCTGTCACTAAAATATCCAAATAAAGGCTGACTAACAGAGGATGTTAGATTTTGTATAAGGGCAATTGCACTTACCTCTGCGTAAGTTAAAGCAAACTTAGCTTTTAAGAAGGGTAACGCTACTAATAAAGCACCTGCAGACAAATCCGTAACACCATGAGCAATAACAACAATCCACAAAGCTTTGGGATGATTTTTAAGAATAGAGAACAATATAATCACTCCTATTGGGGAATTTTTATGAAATAACTTAGTTATAAAAACATTAATATTTTTCTTATGATTGGTCTAATCTATAGATATCTGAACCCACGAAAAATTAGTACCGAGGAGATGTTACTACATGAACTGGGATGACTTTTTAAGAGATACTTGGCAAACCACATTAATTTTTGTTACCTTATTGATTCTCACCCGCATACTCGACAAAACCCAAGTGGGACAGCTAACCTTTTACGAATATGTCAGTGGCATTACCATAGGATCACTGGCTGGCACTATCGCCTCATCCGATCCTGATAAAGTATGGAGTAATTATTATGATCTCATACTCTTTATAGTACTTACCTACATAGTTTCACTCTGTGCCTTGAAAAGTCGCCCATTCAGAACATTAATTGAAGGTTCCCCCAGTATTTTAATTGAAAATGGTCGTATTATCAAAGAAAACATGAAACCTCTCCGTTTTGATCTAGACGAGCTGAATTCCCTACTCCGGGCTAAAGATGTTGTAGATATAAGTGAAGTACAATATGCTATCCTTGAAACAACGGGAGAATTAAGTATTATCAAAAAATCTGATTTTCAACCATTAACTAAAGGTGACATGAATATCCATCTAACTGATCCGAAACTTCCCGTAGAATTAATTATGGATGGAGAAATTATTGAAGAAAATCTCAGGAGCCAGAACCTTACCCATGATTGGCTAACAGAGCAATTAAAGGCACGGAATATTAAAAGTGCTTCTCACATTATGTATGGAGTCATTGATTCAAAGGGACAATTATTTATAAGCAACAAGGGCAGTCACCAAGAGTAAGCAGATCATAATCTCCTACTACAAGATTACTGCCATTTTATTTGATATACTATTAAACTAGCCATGGTAACTGCAGTGGCAGACTTGATAATAATGCCAAAGAATTGTCCTTTTACCACGCCTTTAGCCACTCTCTTAGCTTGCGCCAGGTCTTTGTTTTTACTATATTCCGCAAGAATAGTGGCAACAAACGCTCCAAGTAAAGCCCCGAGTAGAGAACCGATGATAGGAAATAAAGCAGTTCCCCATATCCCCCCCACAATTGTGCCAATAAAGGGGGCAAGCATTGCCCTTCTAGAGGCTTTTTCTTTTCTTGCGCCTATTAATCCTGCTGCAAACTCAATAATTTCACCAACAATATAAATTCCAAATACAATCACTAAAATAGCATAATCCATATTCTCAAAATGGTCATAATAACCATATGCTAGACCAGTCAATAGAATTAAAGTATTACCTGGCAAGCCTATTACAGTCATAATAACTCCACCTAAAACAAAAAAAATACATACTATATTAATGATTAGCCCAATATATTCCATAGGCTACACCTCTTTTTTTCTCAACGTATTATATTCTATTATTCCCTCTTATCTTCTATTTTACCTTTTAACTACATTATCGGATTTTTTCATACCACTTTAACCCTCCTTATGTTACACTATAGATAAGCAAAGAACCACTTTCCGTCTTACTATAAATGGAGGTGTTAGTGATGTTTGATAAAATTTTAGTTCCTGTTGATGGCTCTGAAGCCGCTTGGCACGCCTTAGAATATGCTACTGTATTGGGAGAAAAGTTTCATAGTACCATCACTATTGTTCATGTAGTACAAGCCCATTATACTCTCCCCACCGTTGGTCTCAACGGAGAAATCCCTTTTATTTCTCTTAATATTCAAGAGGTAGAAACAACAGGTTATAAAATCATTGAACTAGCGAAAGAACGTATGGGCAACTATCCTACATTTGAAACCACTCTAGAATTTGGCCATCCAGCAGAGCGCATCTTATCTTTAGTAAAAGAAAACGCCCATGATTTGATTGTGATAGGATCCAGAGGTTTGAGCGGTATTAGCGAATTTTTTCTTGGTAGTATTAGTAACAATGTATCCCAATACTCTTCAGTCCCTGTCATGATTGTGAAGTGATTTAACTTTTAATAATTGTATAAAAGGAGTCAGGAAGCATCTTCCTGACTCCTTTGTTGTAATTATTTCTCAGACAATAATTAATAACAGCTTTGTATCTTTTCTTCCCTAGCATTTCTTTCTAAGGCTAGTTGGATTAATCGATCAATTAGATCCTTATAGGAAATCCCACTAATTTCCCATAGTTTAGGATACATACTTATTTTTGTAAAACCTGGAATTGTATTAATCTCATTAATCAGGATTTTATTTTCTTTCGTTAAGAAAAAATCTACTCGGGCCATCCCTTCACAACATAAAACCTGGAAGGCCTTAATGGCCAACTCTTGTACCAAGATTACTAGTTCCTGAGGAATGTCTGCAGGAATTTGAATGGTAGCACCTTTCTCATCAATATACTTTGCTTCATAAGAATAAAATTCTTGTTGAGGAATAATACCACCAACAGCAGAGGCGATTGGAAATTCATTTCCTAATATCCCACATTCAATCTCCTGTCCCTCAATATACTCTTCAATTAAAATTTTGTTATCAAAGGAAAATGCCTCTTTGATTGCCGCCAAAAACTCTTCTTTATTTTTAACTTTACTAATCCCCACTGACGACCCCAAATTAGCAGGCTTTACAAACATGGGCAGCCCCAATTGTTCCACCACAGTTTCAAAATCGATCCTTTGTTTCTCCCAAAGGCGATATGTCAAACCCTTCGCTATGGGAATACCAGCATCTCTGAGAAGTCGTTTAGCAACATCTTTATCCATACCTAGTCCTGAGCCTAGAAGACTTGGTCCGACAAAAGGTATATTGGCTAGTTTAAACAGACCCTGTACTGTTCCATCCTCTCCATATGTTCCGTGGAGAATAGGAAAAACAACATCAATACTTTTAGTAAAGGTTTTTTCTGCTAAACAAATAAGTTGTTCTGTTGATTTTCCCATTTGAAAACTAACAGCAATTCCACTATGTTTCATCCTAATTTCTTTTGGGTTATCCTCATTAAGCAAAAAATCCTCTTGATCACATAAATACCATTGTCCTTTTTTATCAATACCAATTAAAGTAAGTTCATATTTCTCTTTATCAATTGCATTTATTATATTTTTTGCCGATTGCAAAGAAACTTCATGTTCTGTAGATTTCCCGCCAAACAATAACGCTACATTTATCTTTCTCACTTTTTCAACTCCTACTATTCTTTTCTCTTAGTATATTAATATTTTTAGCAATAATGATTGCTAAAAATGCTCATATTGTTGCAAAAAATGCTGTACAATAGTATTACAACTCTATATAAGAAAGGATGCTCTTTATGGAACTTGAGAATAAGGAAATAAATCATAAAAGAGGTTATTTGGATACAGATTTTCATTTTTTTCATCTTAAGGATAGTAAAAATCTGCAATTTGAATTCCACTACCATGATTTCAACAAAATTATTATTTTTATTTCTGGCCAAGTAACCTATTTAATTGAAGGTAAGACATATAAATTAAAACCATGGGATATTCTCTTAGTCAATAACAATGAAATTCATAAGCCGATCATTGATGGATGTGAAACCTATGAACGTATCATCATTTGGGTGAATTCTGCTTTTTTGTTACAACATAGTGATCAACAATGTAATTTGTTAACTTGCTTTGAATGGGCCGCGGCAAAAAAGCTAAACTTACTACGTCTACCCCCGGATTTGCTTCTAGGAGTAAAAAACATTTTGTCCCAACTTGAAGATACTTGTGTCAGCCAGGAATTTGGCAGTAAAGTCCTAAAGAATTCTTTATTTCTACAATATATTGTCCAACTCAATCGAATGTATTTAGGCATCGAAATTGACACTGAGCATCCAGATATTGAATATGATGAAACGATAGGACGTATATTGGAGTATATCAATGCGAATCTTAATGAAGATTTATCTATGGATAGCCTAGCCTCCATTTTTTATCTTAGTAAATATTATTTAATGCGCAAATTTAAGCAGCAAACAGGTTATACAGTCCATAATTATATCTTGCAAAAAAGATTAATTGCAGCCAATGCTCTGATTAAAAAAGGCAAATCTATCACTACAACCTGTATAGAATGTGGTTTTGGTGACTATTCCAACTTTGTCAGATCTTTTAAAAAAGCTTTTGGTCTCTCACCTAAGAAACATTACAAAATGTCTCTAGAAAAGGAAAAGATGGCTAGCCAACATATCCATCAGCCTCACCACCAAAATACTTAACTGCTATTACCCCATATTCATCTTATATTCCCATAGTCCTTTCAACGGAACTGAAAAATAACATCCACAAATCAATTCTTGCGCAACAAGGCTATATCTGGATCCAGTAAGGGCAATTCCCCCAACTGGAAAAACATGATAAATCCTGCAACAAGAATGATGGTAATGACTTCAACCCAAGTTTTTTCCTTATGCCTCCATACTTTATCTAATGAAATAGGATATTTTATCTATCTAAGTAGTATAAGAATGGATTCTGAAAAGGGCTGAAATTAAAAATAAGTAGGAAAGGACTTGTTGAAAATCTCAACAAGTCCTTTCCCACTTATAACGCCGGACTCTTAAAAAACGTATTACAGTTCAATTGAACAATCTTATTACATCCCAATAGAAAGGCAACGCATCGACATCGAAGCATTTTGAAATCCCTCATAAGTAAAAGTAAGGTTTTCATCTTGTCCCTGTAATGCTGCGGCATACAAAAGGGGTAAATAATGTTCATTGGTAGGAATAGACAATAAGGCTTCTTTACCCATTTTTTCATATTCTATTAATGCCTGATGATTCCGTTCTATTAAACATTGCTTCAGTATATTATCAAAATTCACAGCCCACTCAAAAGGTTTGGCATCCATATCCCAATCTACCAACCGCAAATTATGCACCATATTTCCACTACCAATTATGAGAATACCATGCTCTCGTAAAGGAGCTAATTTTTGAGCTAATTCATAATGCTCTTGAGGATTTTTCCTATAATCAAGACTCATTTCCATTACAGGTATATCTGCGTTAGGATACATATGCTTTAAAACCGCCCATGCAGCATGATCTAAGCCACGCTGATGATCATAAACAATCGAAGCATTTTCAAATATAGATGCTGCTTCTTTTATTTGTGCTGTAGCCCCCGAGCATGGATAACGGACATCATATAATTCCTGAGGAAAACCATAAAAATCATAAATGATCTCTGGATGTTTATTGGCTGTAATAAAGGTGCCTTTCGTAAGCCAATGAGCTGATACAACTAGAATAGCCTTCGGCTTAGGCAGAGATTCTCCAAGCTGCATCAAACTGGCTGTATACTCATTCTTAAGGATAATATTCATAGGTGACCCATGTCCTAGAAATAATACGGGAGCTTTTTCCATAGTTAATCGAACCTCCTATGTATTATGATCATACCATTTTAACTCCACCTGAATCTGAGTCGCTCTAGAGCTCCCACTTTTAGAGACTGGGAAACCGGAAGTCTTAGAGTGACTTGGTCATCGCATAAACTTTTCAATAGCATGAGCAACACCATCTTTATCATTACCGTAGGTAACAAAACTACATAACTCCTTAATATCATCTTTAGCAGTACCCATGGCTACGCTAAACTTAACGATTTTCATCATGGAAACATCATTATAATTATCGCCAATTGCCATTGCTTTATTAAGGGAAATTCCTAAGCGATCAGCTACTATTTTTAATGCATTTCCTTTGGAAGCATCCCTATGTCCTAGCTCAAAATTATTAGTCATGGAAGAAGTCATTAAAAATTGTTTCATTCCTGCAAATTGATTAATTGCAATTTGTCTTTTTTTATCATTGAATGAAAAACCAAAGACTTTATAAATTCCTTCATTTGCAATCATAATTTCTTCATGATTCTTCACAGAAGTCATGCCACTTTGGCTAAAAATTTGATCTAGTGTTTCTTCAAAATAAATAGGTTCTAATTCAAACTTTGTTCCTTTTAGGCTTTCTGCCTCTCTATATAATATTTCCTTAGCATTAGAAGGTATGTAAATCTTTTTGTCGGTAGAAACTTCGTAATAATAATCTCTTTCCTCTAGCCATTTCGCCATATATTGCACATCATCCCGCTCCATTGTTAAGGATGATATTCTTTGACCGCTTTTATCATGAATTGCTGCACCATTATAAGAGATTAAATAGGTATTTAATCCAAATTTTTCACAAATGGTAAACGCATCAAAATAGGTTCTACCTGTTGCAACGATTACTTCGATACCTTGCTTTTGAGCCTGGCGAATCGCTTTTATATTTTCCTTACTTACTTCATGTTCCTCATTTAGTAATGTTCCATCTAAATCTGTTGCGATTAATCTCATAGTAATGTCACCTTTCTATGTATGTAGCTATAATTTTATTACTCCTTTTTACTTCTCTTTTACCTCGTATTATCCTTTTTTATAGAACACTATTATAACGAAGGTGTGGCCAGGCGGAGTTTTAACTCGATCTATATCTTAGCTGCGCTGATCCAAGGACTTATTTATCAGATAGAATGGCTTACTTCTTTCCAGTATGAAAAAGTAAGCCATTCTATTATGACATACAGAAATCTTTTGCCAATGCTGCAGTCACAAATTCAATATGTTCTTGTAGATCGATCCCTAACATTTCTGCCCCTTGTACGATAGTCTCCCGATTAACAGCCCTGGCAAAAGCTTTGTCTTTCATTTTCTTCATGACAGATTTCACTTGCAAGTTAGCAATACTTTTATCTGGGCGAACTAAAGCGCAGGCAATAATAAAGCCCGTAAGTTCATCTACTCCTAGTAGTACCTTTTGTAGCAGGTTTCTCTCTGGCACCCAATCTCTAGCATGAGATTCTATATCTGTGATAAATTGCCCTGTATAGCCATGAGGCTTTAATATCTCTTCTGTATGGTCTAGGTGCTCCTCAGGGTATTTTTCAAAATCTACATCATGTAGTAATCCTACAGCACCCCAATATTCTACATCTTCACCATATTTTCCAGCATAAGCACGCATAGCAACCTCTACTGCTAAACAATGATTCAATAGAGGTTTTTCCTGCACATGCTCTCTTAGAATATTCCATGCTTTTTCTCTCGTTGTATCCATTCCTTACTCCTCCAAACTAATTGTTATTTTTTACTATTCCCGATTATAAGAAGATCATATTCATCATAAAGGCTCCTGCTATGCCTCCGATTACCACTATAATAAGATTACTTTCTAAAAAAGCAAGTATTATAGAGGTTATACACCCTACTACCGCGGGTTCTAAATGGTCACTTCCTGTTGAATATAATACTCCAGGAAAAATAAGTGCTCCTAAAGCCGCATAGGGAATAAAGCCCATAAAACGATTGATATAACTGGGCAAGGTAACATTTTGTAACATTACCAAGGGCAACATCCTAGGTATAAATGTAACAATAGCCATCCCTATAACCAAATACACTAACATCATGTCTTTTGTGCCCCCTCAGGATAAATAAGCGCGCCAATACCCGCACTTACTATTGTCGCAACAATAATACCCCATCCTTTTGAAATTTCTGCAAAAATGGGCAGCCAATAAAATAAAGAATTGACGGCAATAGCTATACAGGAAATAACCAACACGGGTCTTGCCTTTCTTATATTGGGTACAAGTAATCCAATAAACATGGCATATAGAGCGATTCCCATACTTGCCTTAACAACGTAAGGCAAGCTGGTTGCAAAAAACAGACCAAGCCATGTCCCTAGATTCCAAGAAAAAAATGCAATGGTGTTTAGACCTAAGATGAAGTACTTGGACATCTTTTTATCACTTTGCAGTACGCCAACGGTAAAAGTTTCATCTGTAACACCAAAAGCGATAAGTGCCCTCCATTTTTTTGATACTTCCTCTCCAAGTTTCTGAGATAATGCTGCAGTCATAAGAAAATGACGTAAATTTA
This sequence comes from Pelosinus sp., assembly GCA_029239675.1. Taxonomy (GTDB): domain Bacteria; phylum Bacillota; class Negativicutes; order DSM-13327; family DSM-13327; genus Pelosinus. The sequence continues at coordinate 11,686 of JARBUM010000005.1, forward strand.
AAATAAAGGTGGTTATAATAATTTCACTATAGGAGGCTCCTAAAACCAATAAATTAACGCCAATAAATTGACTAGCACCCGCATAAATCAGAAAAGACATTAAAATCGTAATTTGATTCGGAATATCAAAGGATCTTGCTAATAACCCAAATGCAACTGCAATGGGTATATACCCTACTGCCACAGGTACTCCTACCTTTAAACCTGCCCAAAACTCCTTCTTCTCTTCCCCATATCTCATTGTTTTCCTCCACGATACAAGTTGATTCACAATACCTCATAATTACCCCATTGTAATCTTATTATTATAACATAAATAATTTGACAGGTGCTAACAAAAGGGACTTTCCTTTAATATATCTGCACTTTTCAGGAGATTATTTATTGAATATTTTTCTATTTTTATAAAAATCCTTGGCTTATATGGAAAATACTCCTTATAATATAAGTATCGTTTATCCGATGACCAAGTTGCTCTAAGACTCCTATCTCTTTAACAGCTACCCTATCCATGGTGGTCAGGGAAACAGGCTGTAGAACTCGAACTAAGTTCACTCTAAGGGGCTCCGGTCCCAAGGCTCATTTATATAATTGAAAGCTCTAGAGCAACTAAGTCCCTGGATAAGTGCGACTAAGATTCAAATGAAGTTGAAACTCTACTTGAATCAAATCTTCTTTATCATCTGTAAAACCATATCATTGGAGGTAATAGGTTATGTTGCGTAATTTAATAGAAGAAGGCTATGGAGAAGCAGAGGATCTTAACTGTGCTGAAAAGATACTTTATGGTGCCAATCAAGTGTATCAATTAGATTTAAATCCTCAATCACTAAGAATCGCTTCAGGTTTTGGTGGGGGAATGGCAATTGAGAGTGTCTGCGGTGCTCTGACAGCGTCCATTATGGTACTAGGAATTCTTTTTGTTAAAGATAGGGCCCATGAAAGTAGCAAAATTAAGACCTTAACACAAGAATTGTTTAACACCTATCAAAAAGAAATGGGTGTTATTAACTGTACCTCTTTAAAATCCCGCTATCGTACGGACGACCTCAAATGCAGACATGTGATCGCTAAAGCAGCAGGAGTTCTAGATACTATTATTAAAAGGGAACGAGAAAGTGCTGAGGCTAAATGCTAATGGCCCAGCGTTAATAGGATGGCAATGCGATTTAGAAGCATCAAGATTCACTAAGATTTATATATTCAGGCACCATAAAAAAGAGGAAAGCACAAGGCTTCCTCTTTTTTGTCATCGTTACATTATTATGGGAAGAGCAATATATTGCACTGCTCTGTTCCCAGCACAACATCAGTTGTACTCTTTAATATTATCGTAACTTACTATATATATAATTGTGGTTCACCCTTCATTAATTCTTGTAATCGAACCACCCCATTCCAATCTCATTTTTTCTGTTTTAGTATTTTGATATCCTCCTTTCTCTGTTTGAGTTCATTATATTATAAATAAACTTAATTTTCAATATATTTATTCGGAAAGCTTATAACTAAATTTCGTCATACTTCTGTCATACTTCCATGCTATGCTGTGAATAAAAAAAAGGTTGCTATAGCAACTATTTTTTATTCACAGCATATTCGTTTCATCTTCTGGAGGAGGTTCACAATGGTCAAAACACCTTATATTGGGAAATGGATTTCTTGTTTGTATCGAACTGGCCAATCCTTTTTTGATTACCACTTAGGCTCTTATGGCCTAGGAAGTGGCAACGGATATTATGCTTGCTTTACATACCTTTTTCGCCATGAGGGCATTACCCAAGATACAATAAGCAAACATGTAGCCATTGATAAAACAACCATTGCGCGTTCTATCATGAAATTAGAAACGTTAGGATATGTTGTAAGACATATTGATCCTATTGATCGACGCGCCTACAAAGTATATTTAACGGAAAAAGGCCGTGCCCTTCAACCGATAATTGAAGCTACCCTTACTCAATGGACTACTTCACTTACCCATGGACTTACCCCCGAGGAAACTCAAATGGCATATATACTGTTGGAACGAATGACTCAAAATGCAATTATTACCAAAGAAAAGCTAAGCTCACAAGAACTTTCTAGGAGTGAACCAAATGAAACAACGTTTATTAACAACTAACAGAAAAAAGCTATTCATTATTGGTATTGCAATTTTTGCTGTACTATTTTTATCTTATCGAGGAATCTATTCAAAAAATATAGAACAAAGCCAACGTCCTGATAATACTAAGCCAGCAGTTGATATCATGAAAGTACAACGCAAAGATATGAACCGAAAAATTGACCTAACAGGACAAACAGTTCCTGAATCACAAGTAGACATTGCTGCAAAATATACGGGGAAAATTACGCAGATTAATGTTGAGCTAGGGCAACAGGTTTCTCCTGGACAAATTTTACTCATGCAAGATAATAGCGATGTTGACATTGCTATATCTCAAAATGAAGCTAGTTATCGGCAAGCCAATGCAGATACGATTGAAAGCAATGCTGCCTTTCAAGCAAGTTATCAAAAAGCGCAATCAGACTATCAACATAGTGTAACCACTTATGAGCGTTATAAGACATTATATACTGAAGGCGCCATTTCCAAAGAAGCACTTGATAATACAGAACAACAAATGATTTCATCTCGATCTGCCCTAGACACTTGGTCTAAACAACTGACTACTGGCAGTGCCGCCTCTGTTGATTCCAAGATAGCCAGCCGTGATAAAGCACAAAGTGCAATTGACGCACTAAGGAATCAAAAAGCTGACCTTACATTACGAGCCCCACGTTCTGGCGTCATTGGATTTCGGCAAGCTGAAGTTGGTAATATTGTCTCAGCTGGCCAGAAATTACTATCCATAGTTGATAACAGTAATATCTATGTAGATTGCTCTGTATCCGAACAAGATATCGGACAAATTACCTTAGGACTACCTACTACTATTTCAATTGAATCACTAGGAAAATCCTATATTGGTAAAATCATTTATATAAGTCCCGCAATGGATAGCAAAACACAAACATTTACTATCCGTGTAGCTCTGGATCAACCAGATGCTAGTATTAGAAGCGGTATGTTTGCACGAACCACTATTAATGTCGCCTTAAGACTACAAACCCTATTTGTGCCAAAAGAAGCTGTTATTTCTTTAAATGGTAAGGACCGAATCTTCATTGTCAATGCTAATAACCAAGTAGAGGAACGCATCGTACAATTAGGCTTACGTAATGACAAAAGCATTGAAATTCTTGGTGGACTCAATGATGGCGAGCAAATAGCCCTTAGCAATTTATCTAGGCTCAAAACAGGTACAGACATTACTCCAAATAACATTACAGAATAGTCAAGTCAAATTAACATTAGATACGAGGTGGCACTTTTGAATATTACAAAGTTTTCTATACAAAAACCAATCGGCATCACAATGATTATTCTGTTCTTTGTTGTGCTTGGTTTATATAGCCTTCATAGCATTGGTGTTGAACTGCTACCTGCTTTGAATACTCCTTATGTAACCGTTTCTGTCCGATATCCCGGTGCAGGAACAGAAGAAATGGAACAGCAAGTTATTAAGCCATTAGAAGATTCCTTATCCTCAGTTGCCCATTTAAAACATATGACATCCACTGCCAGGCCTGAAAACGCTAACATTGTTTTAGAATTTGATTTCTCAGCAAATGCAGATATTGCCTCGATTGATGCCACAAAGCAGGTAAACTCCGTACGACGGAAATTACCTGAGGGAATTGATGAGCCATCTGTTAGAAAAAGGGACATTAATGCTACTACCATCTTAGAAATTGCAGTAACATCTAACCAACCATTGGCCGATACTTACACCAAAGCGAATACTGTTTTTAAAGAACGTCTACAGCGGGGTGATGGAGTTTCAGAAGTCACCCTATACGGTGGCAGAGATAAAGAAGTTGCTGTTGAACTTGATAAAAATAAACTTCGTTTTTATAACTTAGCCATTAATCAAATTGTTAGCAAGATTAAAGGTGAAAATACCCTGCTTCCTGCCGGCACCGTATTTAATGACAAAACCCAAAGCGATGTACGTTTACTTGCTCAATACACTACTCCTGATGAAATTGCCAAGTTGCAAGTTACAAATGCCGATGGTATTCCTGTGCAACTACAAAATGTCGCAACCATTAAAGAACAAGATATGCGAGTGAGCCGCTATAGTCGTGTAAATGGTTCTGATGCTATTTCATTATCCGTATATAAAAATAGTGATGCCAGTATTGTTGATACCGTTAAATCCACGTTACTACAATTAGAAACACTGCGCGCAGAATATCCAGACTATACATTTACTATTGTCACTGATTCCTCAAAATATGTTGCTAATTCATTACACAATACCATGGGAAGTCTTCTAGAGGGTTTGTTTACTACCGGACTGATCTTATATCTTTTCCTGCGTGGCTGGCGCTCTACTGCTGCTGTAATTATTGCCATTCCCACATCCATGATTTCCACCTTTTTTGCCATGTACATTGCAGGCTTTACTTTTAATATGATGTCTCTCATGGGTATGGCACTTTGTATCGGCGTCCTAGTAGATGATTCCATCGTTGTATTGGAAAATATCCATCGTCACTTACAAATGGGCAAAGATGCTGCCACTGCTGCCGAAGACGGTCGTACTGAAATTGGCATGGCGGCTATTGCGATTACGCTTTGCGACGTTGTTGTCTTCATGCCGATCGCATTTATGACCGGTATGACAGGACAATTCTTTCGCCAATTTGGCTTAACAATCGTTTTTGCTACCTTATTTTCCATGCTTGTATCCTTTACTCTTACCCCTATGCTTGCTTCACGCCTTTTTAAAGATGGCTTAGCCGAACCCAAGGGTGCAGTTTGGGATTTTATGAATCGCATGGAACAAAGTGCAATTAGCAAATATGAGGCTATTTTACGTTGGAGCTTAGGACATAGCAAAAAAGTCATTGCAGCTGTTCTTCTACTATTCCTTGCCACTATTGCCTTAATTCCTCTTGGAGTTATTGGCTCAGAATATATGCCACGTACTGATGAAGGTAGTTTTCGTATTTCTGTTGAACTACCAGTTGGGCAAAATATTGAACTGTCAGATAATGTAGTAAAAGATTTAGAGCACTATCTCTCCACCATTCCTGAAGTAACCAATTATCTCTCCAGCACCGGTTCCCCCTCCAGTAACAATGGTTCTCTTAGTGTGCAACTTGTTGATCGAAAAGACCGAGATCGTACGGTTTGGCAAATTACTGATCTTGTTCGTGCTTATGCAAAACAAAATATACCGAATGCCATTATCAGAGTCAATGAGTCCCAATCCTCAGTCGCTGGCGTTTCAGGCGGTGGTGGCGGTGGCGGTGCCCCCATACAGATCCAATTACTTGGCACCAATATGGATAACTTAGTCAAGTCTTCCTATGAAGCACAATCAATACTTTCTCAAATACAAGGCATCAAAGATATTCGCAGTTCCTATACAGAAGGTATGCCTGAGATCCAACTTACCGTTGATCGCGACAGACTAAAGTTTTATAACAGTTCTGTATCGGAAGTGACAAATGTATTTAATGCCGCAATCGCCGGGCAACAGGCTGGCACCTATGCCAATGACCCAGCGAACGACGGTCAAGATACCGACATTACAGTTCGTCTCAAAGGAAGCGATGGCTTCACAATAAATGATATTCGCTCACTGCCAATTACGGCTGGTAATCATCAAATATCTTTAGGAGATGTGGCTAAGCTCCAGGAAGGAACTGGACCCGTTATGTTGCAGCGTGTAGACAAACAGCGCTCTATTACTATACAAGCAAACATAACCGACCGTCCCTTAAACGAAGTATTACAAGAAATTTCTAAGAAGTTAACACCAAAAGAATTAAGTCCTGGCATAAGTTATCGCTATACAGGTCAAGCAACTAGTATGAGTGACACCTTTGGTCAAATGTTCCAAGCCTTAGCCCTGTCCCTTATCCTAGTATATATGTTACTAGCCGTTCTTTATGAATCACTACTAACTCCATTCATTCGTATGTTCTCTCTCCCATTAGGGATGATCGGCTCTTTGCTCTTCCTAGTTATCACTCACAATACCATTAATCTATATTCTCTCATCGGAATCTTGGTAATGGACGGTTTGGTTGCCAAGAACGGTACTTTACTTTTGGACTATACCCTAACATTAATGGATCGAGGAGTCGGAGCCTTTGATGCCATCATTGAGGCAGGAAGAACGAGATTAAAACCAATCTTTATGACGACACTTACAATGGTCGTTGGTATGCTGCCAACCGCTTTATCTATCACAGAAGGGTCAGAAACAAGAGTAAGTATGGCATGGGTTCTTATTGGAGGTCTATTAAGTTCCACAATATTTACCCTAGTTATTATTCCGATTATCTTTCTGTTCTTCCACAATCATCCTATTCGCACTTGGATAAAAACTTCATCTCTAACTGATTGGTACAAAAATAAAATGAAGACCACTCCTTAAACATAATATACTCTTAAATAAGATCTTGCATGATTAATGCAAAAAATGCTATCCCTATTAACTTATAGGATAGCATTTTTTGCTGAATTTAAGGGATAGATAACTTCTAAAATTACAAGTGTGACTAAGATCAAATGGACTAAAAGCTCCCATTGCTAAACCACCATTGACGTCCCCCTCTCGACTTTGGAATATGCTTATACACTACCGCCAAAATGTCCTCTACCATATCTCTTCGTAAGGCAATGTACTTCGCCAGTGCTTGACGCTCACTATCATCTGGTAACCATTCCTTTGGTATTTCTTTTACTAAACTATCAATGTACTCCTGACTCATCTCCATTACTTTTTCTACATAAGGAGAAAAATGAGAAGGAGAAAGCCAATCTCTGAGCAATAATCCATAGGAAAAACGAGAGTAGGACTTAATTATTGTACCGAGACTATTGAGATGCTCAATCTTCCACCTGCCAGATCTAAATAGATGAGAATTGTCAATAGCGTATATTTTATAGTTATCATCTTCCTTGCGCAATATCAGGTTTTTCTTGTTAGTGGTACGGTCTGAATTATGATACATATAGTCAAATAATATTACACCAGCCATTTCAGTTATATTAACAGCTTGATGTAAATTATCTTTTCTCACATATTCCGTATGATTTAGGTACTGAGAGGCGAAATGGCGCCCTGGAACCACACCTGTTGCCTTTAATTGTGGGCTTTGCTGTATTGTTTTTTTTGTAATTTCAATAATATTACTTATAGGAAAACACAAGCCCATGATTTCACCAAGCTTTGCTGCTAAAAATTCGCTTACTAATACCTTGGGACCAAGTCGATTATTCTGTAATTTAACTACATAAAATTTCCGGTCATTAGCGCGAAATAGTTGGGGTGAAGTGACTCCTACTCCTACGTTCCCAAAATGTTTCATAGCCATGAGCATACTATCAACCTCTTCTCAACATGTCTTAATTAAAAAAGACCCGGTAAAAATCACACCGAGTCTTTCCAATTTTTAATTAGAGATTTAACAACAACGATCTCCAGAAACAGAAGTTAGGGCTTCTAGATTTACCACTGCGGTTCTAATTTTTCTGTCTGAAAGGGAAGTACTGGTACCAGGAACGAAGATATCTGTGTTTGAAAGGATTGCTAAGCAATCGTCGATGGCAATGAGGGTCCCTTCAACAGAGAAGCCACCAAGAGTTGTTAATACGACTCCGTCGCCAACCATGCGACACAATACTCTGACTAAATGGCGACTTTCCTGACGTTCTGTTCCTTCTTCTAACTCATTTCTGGGTGATGTAGTTGGAGTTGTTGCTACCCCTTTATGTCCTAGGTCTCCAATAGGATCACTAACTATTGCCGTACCTTTAGCAACTATGTTCCATAGATCCACACGGGTGAAATCTACATGTAGAACTTCTCCTCCCGGACTAAGAATTTCTACACTGTTTGAATCTGCTTCTATCGCTGGAGAAAGAATGGCTATACGACAATCTTCTACAGCCTGTAGATTACCGAAATATGCGAACCCATCGAAACCAAACAATACTACATCTGTATTTAATTCCCGTTCTAGTTCTCTAACGAGTGCTTGATTCCGTAATTCTGTAAAAATGCTCATACACTACATACCTCCTATGCGGTAATACTATTTAATTTAGCTTACTATACTGTATGAGTGAGAAACTCATAGTGTTACTCTAATTTTTTCTTTGTGTTCTCTGATTTCTCCGCGGTTCACTCACAATTTTTACACTATGTACAACAAAAAGTAGACAGGGAATAAACCTCTGCCTACTTTTTTTAAAATCATCATATATTATTTTTTTTCAGATTAGACTAAAACGTCATTCATACTGCCACTTCGATATCCTGCTAAATCAACAGTAACATAAGTAAAGCCAATCTTTTTAAGACCTTGTTCGATACACTTTGCTATTTCAGGAGCTGTAATTAAGGCAATATTTTCTGGTAACACTTCAATTCGGGCAATATTATCATGATGACGAACACGAACTTGTCCTGGGCAAAACTCTTTTACTAATGCTTCGGCTTTTTCTATCTGATTGAGCCGTTCCGCAGTAATGGATAGCCCATAGGCTACTCTTGAGGAAAGACAAGCAGCACTGTCCTTATCCCAAGTCTTAAGAGTCCATCCCTTAGATGCCTCTCGGATTTCCTTTTTCGTCAACTCCACTTCAATCAAAGGACTCCTTACATGTTCTAGCTCTTCTACTGCCTTAATTCCTGGCCGATAATCCGACAAATCATCCACATTTGATCCATCAAGTACCCAATTATATCCATTCTTCTTTGCCCAATCCACTAATGCCGAAAATCTTTCTTGTTTACAGTAATAACATCGCTGCTTGTTATTCTCAACAAAATCCCGGCTATTTAATTCACTAATATTTAACAATATATGTCTAATGCCAATACTTTTTGCGATTAAGATTGCCTCATTTTTTTCACTCTCTGGCAAGGTCTCAGAATAAGCGGTAATAGCAATTGCTTTTTCTCCCACAGCACGTACCGCCGCTGCTGCTAAGAAGCTGCTATCAACACCTCCTGAAAAAGCGACTACAATGCTATCTAACCCAATCAGTAAATCGTTCAGTTGCTCCAGTTTATTCTCGATAGTTTTCACGATTATTCTCCTTTACATTCCATTTAAAAGGAATCTGCACGTTTTTATCCGATGACCAAGTTGTTCTAAGACTCCCATCTTATACAAGTGGGAGTTAAGAGCAACTAAGTCCCTGGATAAGTGCGACTAAGGTTCAGATGGAGTTGAAACTCCATCTGAACCAAGTCTTCTTTATATTTTCTACTATACCATGGCAGTTTACATTCTGCCAATAAAATTCAGCCTTTTTCTATACCTAGTATTTTATCCGATGACCAAGTCTTCTTTATATTCCATCTCCATTTACACACTCCAGAGAGGGATAGTAAAGACTTTGTTTAAACTTAACTGCAGCACCATTCCGAATGATAATAATAATTTCTTCATTTTCTTGGTAGGTAGCTTCTTTACTCATTTTAGATAATACCACATTTGTTTTATTTTGATCTGCAGTTACTGCAACGTTATTTTTAAGCGTCATTTCTTTTCCTCCTTATTATACAAAAAAATGTTATTTAAATCCCCTTCCATAAAGAAAGGGACTTAAATAACATTTTTAGCCCTCTCTCATCTGTCAGGATAAATCCTGCTGGAATTAGCACCACTGCATTTCTGCCGGTTGCTGGGTGTCATCGGGCCAGTCCCTCGACCACTCTTGATAAGAGTTTGTTTATTAAATTATTGCTAACTATATCACAAATTGATATAGTTAGCAATGCTTATTTCGTAAAAAATTTTAGGGGCTTACTATTTATTTCTCAAATTATTAATATCGGCTAAAGACGGTAGTGATGGGATGGCCCCCCTTTTCGTTGTCGCTAATGCACCAGCCGCATTGGCGAAATCAACAATATCCCCAAATTCCTTTTGCGGCAAAGAACAAATTTCAGTCAAACTGCAATCTCCTATTTTGTATAAGAAAGCACCCAAGAAAGCATCTCCCGCCCCAGTAGTATCAATAGTCTTTACATAATATCCTGGAATTATTCCTTTTCCTCCTGAATACTGATAATAACAACCTTCTTCTCCCAAGGTGACCAAAATAATTTTACAGCCTGCAGTATAGAGCTGTGCTGCACCTTGCTCTATATCGGCGTACCCAGTAATCAGTTCTAGTTCTTCGCCAGAGATCTTGACAATATCTGCATAGATTAGCCCAACTTTCATATGTTTAACTGCGTCTTCCTTACTAGGCCACAAAGGCTGACGATAATTTGGGTCATAAGAAATCATAACGCCTTTATCTTTCGCAAACTCCACCGCTGCTAAGGTAGCACTACGGACTGGTTCATGAGTCATGGACAATGAGCCAAAATGAAAGATCCGTGAATGGAGAATCATTTCATAATTAATATCCTTACTTCTCAATAACATATCTGCCCCTGGATTGCGGCAAAAACTAAAAGATCGGTCACCAGTACTATCTAAATGGACAAATGCTAAGGTAGTATGAGCCTGAGAAGAAAACTTTAATCCAGTCACATCAATTTGACTTTGAACAAGAATATCTCTTAAAAATAGACCAAACTGATCCTGGCCTACCATACCGATAAAAGCACCTTTTTTTCCTAACTTAGCCAAAGCAGTCAACACGTTCGCTGGCGCTCCTCCAGGATTTCGCTCAAATCGTAAATTGCCTTCCTCAGAAAGACCAGCGGGAGTAAAGTCAATTAACAGTTCACCTAAAGCCACTACATCAAACATAAAATCTCCTCCTCAACTTGCTTAGCAATAGTAATCTTTCTGAAATAACCAACTATAGCAGTAAACAAGGCAAAAGATGAGCATAACTATAATCGTAGGTTAAGTACAAGGTTGGAGTGTTAGTTATGCTCACCCTTTGCCGTCCTAAATGACTTCCTATCATTATGCTCTTGCTTCCTTTCTTTTCTTCATCATATCTACATAAACGGCTGCCAAAATAACAATCCCTTTAATGATCAACTGCCAAAATGAGTTTATATTTAAAAGATTCAATCCGTTATTAAGAACACCGATGACAAGCACACCGATTAAGGTTCCGCCAATTTTCCCAATTCCCCCTGTCATACTAGTACCGCCAAGCACAACTGCAGCAATCGCATCTAGTTCAAATCCATTGCCTACTGTAGGCTGCCCAGAAAACATACGTGCAGCTAGCACTACGCCAGAAAAGGCTGCCAAAAATCCTGAGAAAGTGTATACAAATATTTCAATCCTCTTAATCTTGATGCCCGTAAATCTTGCAGCCTCTTTGTTACCGCCAACTGCATAAATATGCCTACCTAGTTTTGTGTTATTTAATATAATAGCTGTAATGACCAGAAAGATAAAAGAATAGATGACAGGTAGTGGAATGGGCCCTAAATAGCCTGCACCAATCACATTGAAGCCTTCATTCATGACACGTATTGGCTGCCCACCTGTATATACATAAGCAGCGCCACGGGCTATATTTAACATGGCGAGGGTCACAATAAAGGATGGTATACCTGTATATGCCACCATCACACCATTGAACACCCCTGCAAGAGTTCCCACAAATATTCCAGCAAACACTGCCACAGGTATAGGAACATTGCTAAATGCGATGAGCCCGCCCGTCACAGTTCCTGATAATGCTACAATGGAACCTACTGAAAGATCAATACCACAAATGATAATTACAAGTGTCATACCTAAGGCAAGGTTTGCATTTGTAGATACCTGCCTTAATATATTAAGAATGTTTGATTCCGTTAGAAAGGCTGGTGATATGATAGATAAGGCAATGCATAAGGCTGCAAAACCTATTAATATACCAACATTTTCTTTAATGAATTCTAGAATTTCTAGACCTACCCTCTCAAAGAGGTTTGGTCTACTGGTCGTTACAACTTTCAACATAATTACATACCTCCTGTTGCCATATGCATTATTTTCTCTTGCGAAAATTCTTCCCGATTCAGTATTCCTGCTATACTGCCATTGCGAACAACTACCACTCGATCGCTCATATTAATAATTTCTGGCAACTCCGAGGATATCATAATAATGGATACGCCCTCTTGTGCAAGGCGGTTCATAATCCCATAAATTTCTGCCTTTGCGCCAACATCAACGCCTCTGGTTGGCTCATCGAGGATTAATATTTGAGGTTTTGCGGCCAACCATTTGGCAATGACCACCTTTTGCTGATTCCCACCACTTAGATTACTGATTAACTGAAGTACATTGGCTGTTTTAATACCGAGTTTTTCTACATAGGTATTTATAATTTCATTCTCTTGTATTTTATTTACACTAATAAAAGTAATAAATTCATCCAATACACGAAGAGTCATATTGTATCCTACCTGTTCCTTCATTATAAGACCTTCGTCTTTCCTGTTTTCAGGAACAAGGGCAATGCCAAGATTCATTGCATCACTAGGTGATTTTATCTCTACCTTTTCACCATGGATATAGATTTCACCCGATTCAATCTGATCAAGTCCGAAGATAGATTTCATAATTTCAGAACGTCCTGCACCTACCAGTCCAGAGAATCCTAATATTTCTCCTTTCCTAAGGCTAAAATTAATGCCTCTAAATATGCCTGTTCTTGTTAGATTTCTTACTTCGAGAGCATTCTCACCTAGTTCATGAGGTATTTTATGATAATAGCTTGTAAGCTCACGGCCTACCATCAATGAAATGAGTTCATCTACATTGGTTTCTTTTGTTACCTTCGTATCAATGTATTGTCCATCGCGCATGACAGTAATCCTATCGCTTATTTTGAACAGCTCTGACATTCTATGAGAAATATATACGATCCCTACTCCTTGGGATTTTAAATTTTCTATGGTTTTAAAAAGAAATTTTACTTCTTTTTCTGTTAGTGATGACGTAGGTTCATCCATTACTAGAATCTTAGAATTAAATGAAATAGCTCTGGCGACTTCAACCATTTGCTGTTGCGCTATATTTAGCTTAAATACTAACTGAGAGGCATCTATGCCAAGATTAAAAGAATCTAATAATTGTTGCGCTTTTCCTAACATTTCATCCTTCTTAATAAAGCCAAATCTTCCCGTTGGTTCCCTTCCGGAAAAAATATTCTCAGCTACAGACATATGAGGTACTAACACAAGTTCTTGGTGAATGATACTTACACCAGCATTTTGTGAATCCTTAACATCATGAATTGCCATATTCTGACCATCGATGTAGATCTCACCCTCATCTACATTATAGATACCTCCAAGCACCTTCATGAGTGTTGATTTGCCAGCCCCATTTTCCCCAAGCACACCATGTACCTCTCCAGCTCTTAGTTCAAAATTCACATTTTTCAATGCATAGACACCAGGAAAGCGCTTATGAATATTCTTCATTTCAAGAATAACGTTGCTCATAGTTGCACCTACTTTGCATTTAATAACAGCTGATGATGCAAGGCTCTTATCCTTTAGATACATTTTTATCGTTATAATAATAATGTCAGAAAGTTTTATTTGGTTATCCCAGATAAAACTTTCTGACCCTTTGATACATAGAAACCTCTTTCTTGCAAGTGATGTTATGGCATATTCATTACTGCCAGTTCTTTATACCAAATTTTTCTACGTTTTCTTTATTAATCAGCTCCGTTTTAACAGGTACATTTTTCTGATATTGCTCGCCTTTGAGAATTTGCATTGCGATCTTATATGATTCCTTACCAATGTTAATTGGAGATTGTGCGCCAGTTCCTGTCATATCGCCATCTTTAATTGCTGCCTTAGATTCAGGAGCACCATCAACGCCATATACCAAAATACCTTTCTTATTTGCGGTTTTCAAAGCTGCTATAATCCCAAGAGCTGTGGGGTCATTACCGCCCATAAACGCTTTAACATCAGGATTAGCCTGAAGTATAGCTTCAGCGATAGGCATTGAAATTTCTAATTGTCCTTTGCCATCCTGTTGAGCTACAATCTCAAACTTGCTCTTCTTATCCCCAAGGCCTGCCATAAATCCGTCGATTCTGTCAATAACAGACTTCATTGTAGGAGAATCAATAATAGCAATTTTTCCACCGTTTGGCATTTGTTTTACAAGATCTTCTCCGCAGACTTTTCCAGCATTAAAATTATCAGATACTACAATAGAGTTTACTAACTCTTTATCAAATACCTGTGCATCAAAATTAACGACGGGGATATTCGCTTTCTTAGCAGCATCAAGCGCTGGTTTTATACCCTTCCAATCTACAGGGTTCAAGAAAATGATATCTACTTTCTGGGCAATCATATCTTCAACCTGTGCAATTTGCTTTTGGGTATCAAGTTGAGGATCTAGAGTTATAAGAGTACCGCCATCTTTCTCAACAACTTCTCGAATAGACTTCTCAAGGGTAATAAAGAATGGGTTATTCATTGTCATACAGGTATATCCAAACTTATATTTTTTCACAGTATCATTGGCTTTAGGTTGATCCACTGACTTAGAGCACCCTGCTAGTAAACCTACACAGAAAAGCACCGCTAACAGAATCGGCATTACCTTTTTCATACTATCCCTCCATATCTTTCTTCTAAAAAACCCTACCAATCTGATAGTTCATGAGAGTGTTTAAAAACATCTACACCTCCAGTCTAAATAGGATATAATCCTAAGATCAAAGGGCTAATGAATTACCTTACTTAACTACAGAGTAATTATAAGACTATTCTGAATACGATTCATATGTCATCTGTCATAACTATTCGGTTATATTTGTCATTTTAGAATGACAAATATAACCGAATAGTTATGACCTTTTTCAATGCATTATACTCAATTATTTTTCAAAAAATTATTAATTTCTTTATTTAAATCTTCTAGGGCCTTTCCTGCATCTTTCTCCATACTTACAACCTGAAAAATTTCCTTATCAGCCATCATTACTGCTTCTTCGTACTTTTGGAATTTAGGAGTAACAATGGATTGTTCAATAACCTCACTTAGCAAGGATTTATTAATGAACGTCTCTTCAGGACTAACTGCTGAAAATACTTTTTCCCCAAATTCAGATTCTGTAATATAGCGTAAGACAGGTATGCCATAAGAATATTTTAGAACATTCGTCTGGGTACTTTCTTTATATACTAAGAATTTCAGAAATTCCCAAGCCTCCTTTTCGTGCTTCGTACGAGAACTGATTCCCATGAGCAAGCTATGCAATTCTGAAACATTATTTCCTTTGGGGCCTCTAGGCAGCTTTATACACTCCCACTCAAATTGTCCATACTTTTTTACTCTATAAGGATATGGTTTATAGGCCTTATACGTGGAAAATAGAAAGGGTCTGAAAGCGACCTTTCCAGCATCAAAGTCATTGGATGTAACTTTATAATTCAAATTTAAGTCATCCAGCTTCATTAAAAATTCTACTGCTTCCACAACGCCAGGACTGTCAAAATAAGCCCTACTACCGTCAGCTTCAAAAAGCCGTTGTCCGTTAGTATAGACAGCATCTTGCCAACCAAAACCAAATGTACCAAATTGGTCTATTTTCCCATCCCCATTTGTATCCTTTGTCACCCTATTACAAATATCATAAAAATCATTCCAAGTCCAATCGCCTTTTGGAATGGGTATCCCCTCTCTTGTAAGTAGCGTCTTATTGACAAACATCAAAGCAGGAGCAATTTCACTCGGAAGAGCATATTGCTGTCTCTGAAATTGGCCCGATTTAATTGCATTTACATACATTTTACTTGCATCAAATTGAGGGTCGTTCATCATAATTTCATCTAGCTCTTTTAAGATTCCAATTGATACTAAGGTATTAAAATCCCTTGGTAGGATACAAAAAAGATCGGGCTCGTTTCCTCTGATAATTTTTTGTGACAACCATTCGGAATAATTACGTTTCAAGGTTCCACTTCTGTACGTAATCTTTACTCTAGGATGTATCTTTTCAAATTCAACAATAGCTTCATCAAAAAACCGATTGCTATCTTGTATAGGCACATCCCAATAGCTGCCAGCAAAGACTCCAATTTCAAGGGTAATAGGCTGCTTTATCATTTGATATCCTTGAAATGCTATCATTACAAGCACTAAAAGTCCTAGGAACGTCCATGCTACGATTTTTTTTCTACTATTCTTCAGCATCATATTAATTACTAACTTCTTTCATAGTTAAGCCAGACTGCACAGCATAAATAGCAATCTGTGTTCTGTCCCTTAAATTAAGCTTACTCAAAATGCTGCTTATATAATTTCTTATCGTACCTTCGCTGAATTTTAATTTTTCCGTTATTTCTTTATTGGACATACCCATACCGATAAACTGTATAATTCTTAACTCATTTTTACTCAAATCTTTTACAGCACCCTTTGCTACATTTACTATATAATCTGCATTTGCCATCTGAGAAAAAAATTTGAAGACCTTTACAGCTATATTCGGGTTAATTAGTGCACCACCACCATATACGATTTTAATAGCTTCAACCAGCTCTTTTACGGAAATTCCCTTTAAAAGATAGCCGCTTGCACCATTCTTCAAGGCATTAAATACATACTCATCATCATCGAAAGTAGTAAGAACTATTATCTTTATTTTGGGGAAGGTTTCTTTAATAATCTCAATACATTGTACGCCGTCCATCTCAGGCATGCGGATATCCATTAAAATAACATCTGGCACAAGTTTCTTTATTAATTTTATCGCTTGCTTACCGTTTTCTGCTGTACCAATAATTTGAATGCCGGCTTTGTTATGTAACATAATTTCAAGGCTCTGCCTAATGATTTCTTGATCCTCTACAATTAATACTTTAATCATAATGTCACCTCCACCTTATGGGCAATACAGCGTGCATGATAAAACCTGTACCATTCTGACTGAAAAATTCAGCTTTTCCATTTAATAATCCAACCATTTCTCTAATATGTGTGAGTCCAAATCCTTCTTCAATGTCTGCACAACCAATCCCATCATCTATGATCTTAATATTTATAACACTATGGTCAAATTGAAAACTAATATTGATCTCCTTAGCTTTCCCATGACGCACAGCATTTGTAATTCCCTCCTGAATAAATCGATACACGGTTTCTTCTTCTTCAATCCACAGTTTTTTAACCGTTCCTTCGATATGTAAGTTAACCTTTGTTTTTGTACATTCGGTAATATTGTCTGCTAACTTCTGTATGGCAGGAATGAGGGATAATCGATCTACTGCATCAGGTCTTAATTCACTGACTGACCGTCTTACTTCCAGCAAACCCTCCTTTGCAAGGGCCGCTATTTTTATAATCTGACTCTTTGTCTTTTTAATATCCCAATCTATAATTTCGATACAGGCTTCAAGCCCTGTAGCAATGCCTGTTAGAGTATGTCCTATTGTGTCGTGAATTTCTCTAGCAAGACGGTTTCGCTCCTTTGTCTTGACCATATCTTCTGATTTTCTACTATATTCCTGCAACTGTATATTAGCAATTTTTGATTCCTCTGCTGTTTGATAAAGGGTGTCATATAAATCTTTCAATCTGATCTTCTCATCTATCTGATTTTGAATCACGATAATCATAAAGAGAATAAAGAGTACTTCATTTATAGAAAACAAGGCATTGCGAATACCAAAAATATAAAGACGTTGGGTAAACGTATAATGCTGTATATAGTCATTAATGGAAAACAGATTAAATTTTATGGAGAATATATCGTAATCAAACAATATGTAAACAAGTACAGATAACACAAGGAACATATACTTCTTCTTATTGCCCTCGATGTAAACGATAATATTAACAATGGAAAGCAGCATCACTCCCTTATAGCTCATATTCAAATAATACATGATAGCAATGCAAAGTATGATATCAATAATGGAAAATAAATAGAGTACTGGTTTTATGTACTCTCCAAATTTTTCCCGTATGGTAACACCAAGGATCAATGCGCTAAGTAGGGCGAGAGAAAATACAGGAACTTTCCAGGGAGTTGTTGGAATAAATTTTATTTTTTCCAAAAAATCTCTTGCCATATAATTATCACAAATGAGCTCGGTAGTCTCGTATATTATAATTGACATAAATAATATAACGATAAAATTCACAAGAAACATCATCATTCGTATTACATGCAAATTTTTATGATTCATATTCTTATCCCCTATCTACCTGACTGAAGGATAGGCTCAAATGGAAAAATATTGAATATTATTCTTTCTTCTATTGTAACAAGTTGTCTATAAAATTCAATATATTTTTCTAACTATTCAGATAGGTGACAAATGTAACTTGCCAGTTATGACATAATACAGATGTTTTTTGGTCAACCAAACTCTATAATACATTCTGTAATGCTCTATAGTACAGCTCTTAAAATAAGGAGGATAAAAACTATGTCATTAACATCTTTGAAACCACTTCTTGAAGATGCTACAAAAAGAGGCTATGCGATCGGTGCTTTTAATGTGGTAAATATTGAAATGATTAGAGGAGTGATTCAAGCTGCTGAACACTTAAATTCCCCTGTTATATTACAACTGGCAGAAGTACACCTCCCTTCCGCTCCTATTGAATATATGGCTCCTGTAATGATTGAGGCCGCCCATAGGGCAAAAGTACCCGTATCTGTACATTTTGATCATGGTACCAGTTTTGAGAGTATAGCACTAGCAATCAAACATGGTTTTACCTCTGTCATGTTTGATGGAGCAAATCATTCACTGGAAGAGAATATTAAACTGACTAAAGAAGTGGTTCAACTGGGAAAAGCCCTCGGCGTAACTGTAGAAGCAGAATTAGGGCAAGTGGGTGGTGCCGAGGGTGGAAATAAAAATATTGATGCCCATCTTACAGATATAGAGGAAGCAAGAACATTTACTACCAGAACCTTAGTTGATGCCCTCGCTGTATCTATTGGTAATCTTCATGGACAGTATATCGAAGAGCCTAAACTCCGATTTGATAGGTTAAAACAATTAAGAGAATATACAGATACTCCCCTTGTACTCCATGGAGGTTCTGGAATTAGCCCTATGGATTTTAGGGCATGCATACAACAGGGTATACATAAAATCAATATAGGAACTGCCCTTCAACTAGCTTCTAGTGAAAAGATTAAAAGTTTTTGCGATGCCCATAGTATACCTGCCTATTTCTCAATAATGGATTTAGCTCTTGAAGGTACATATGAAGCAGTAAAAGAACATCTGCAAATCTTTATGAGCAATGACAAAGCATAGCAACATCTCATAATTTTCAATATTGGAGGTAAATCATGAGCAAGGTTGTCTGTTTGGGGATACTGGTTGCAGATCTCATTGCAAAGCCTGTAACTCAGTTTCCGCCTAAAGGTAAACTCATGACGGTTGACACAATAGAGCTTCATACTGGGGGATGCGCAACGAATACTGCCATTGATTTGGCGAGACTTGGTGAGGATGTGGGCGTGATCGGACTCATCGGCCAGGATGGTCTTGGAGCTTTTATCCTCGATAGATTAAAAACTGAAAATGTGGATATTCTCGGTTTAAAAACTACAGCAAAGATAGGTACTTCTACGTCATTAGTACTTTCAGACGTGGATGGAGAAAGAAGCTTTCTGTATTATTACGGAACCAATGGTATTTTCGCAGAGGAAGATATCGATTTTTCTGTAATCGAAACGTGTAAAATACTGTTCATTGCAGGTTCTCTATTAATGCCTGCCCTAGATGGAGAACCAACTGCCAGAGTATTAAAAAGGGCCAAGGAGCTCGGCAAATATACAATACTTGATACAGCATGGGACGCAACAGGAAGATGGCTGTCAGCAATAGGTCCCTGCCTTCCATATCTCGATTTGTTCATACCGAGTATGGAAGAAGCCAAGATGCTTAGTGGCAAAGACAATGTTGAAGATATGGCAAAGGTCTTTCTAAATTCAGGTACTCAAAATGTCGTCATTAAGTGTGGCGCTAATGGATGTTACATGAAAAATAGCACGGAAGAACATTATCTACAAGGGTTCCAAGTGGATGCCATTGATACCAATGGTGCTGGAGATTCATTTGTTGCAGGTTTTATCACAGGTCTCTTAAACCAGTGGAATTTTAAGCGCTGTGGGCAATTTGCCAATGCAGTCGGTGCCCATTGTGTGACGGCACTTGGCGCATCTAGCGGCATCAGAAATAAAGAGGAAATCATGTTATTTATGGAAAATAGGAGTAATGACAATGATACACAAATCGGAATATGAGAACATCGCAAAAGAAGCTGTTACCTATTATAATCAAGCTGGCATTGCTATTACCAATGAAGAAAAGGATCGTATTGAGGTCGCTGATTTTGGATTGAATGATATTTATAATACAGGACTGCAGCTAATAACCTATATAAATACGGATAGAGTTTGTGCCAAAGAAATGGTACTTATGCCTTATCAGACTTGTCCTGAGCACAAGCATCCTACCAGGAACAGAATCCTGGGAAAAGAAGAAACCTTTCGCTGTAGATATGGCACCGTATATCTATATGTAGAGGGAGAAAGAACAGAACGTCCACACTGTAATCCGCCTTCTGGTTCTGAGCAGTACTATACCGTCTGGAAAGAGATCATTTTGACTCCAGGAGAACAATATACCTTATATCCTGATACTCTACACTGGTTCCAGGCTGGTAGATTAGGTGCTGTAATTTCAGAATTCTCTACTCGTTCTACAGACGAGACCGACATCTTTACGGATAGCAGAATCATAAGGTAAATAATGATTACGGATTTCCTATAATTCGATTTTTAGCCACACTACTATAATACTATTTACCTCTTTCCCCAAAAAGACCAACCCTTCAGCATATCGTGGCGACAAGAAAAACGCTTATGCGTCCTTTTAAAACATAGCCGTTTTGAAATACAAAGACACAATGGGGTAGAATAAGCACGTCTCTGTGTTTTAGCCTTCTCCTTAAAAAACTTATACGTTCTAGACTATTAAAAAAGTAGGTAAGGATAAAATCCCTACCTACTTTTTATCGCCCGATATGCAATATCTTTTCGATAGTGCATATCCTTAAATTTTATTTTTGCAATGGCTTGGTATACTTTATCTACCCCTTGCCGAATATCGAAAGCGGTGGCTGTTACACCAAGTACACGTCCACCATTGGTCACCACTTGATTCTCGTGACTGGCAGTCCCTGCATGAAATACATAACTTCCTTGCTGTTCAGCTTCATCGATACCAGTAATGATATCACCTTTATCATATTTTTCTGGGTATCCTCCAGCTGCCAACACAACACATACAGCCGCTTCATTCTTCCAGTTAACAGAAACATCTGCTAAAGTACCTTCTATACATCCTTGCATGATGGTTACTAAATCACTATCTAGTAATGGCAATACGACTTGTGTCTCAGGATCACCAAAACGAGCATTAAATTCAATTACCTTAGGACCATCAGCAGTCATAATTAGTCCTAAATATAAGCATCCAGAATAAGGGCAGCCTTCACTTTTCATAGCATTGACTGTTGGCTGAAAAATTTCTTTCATTACTTGTTCGCTAATAGCAGGAGTAATGACTGGTGCAGGCGCATAAGCACCCATGCCTCCCGTATTTGGTCCTTGATCCTGATCATAGACTCGTTTATGATCTTGAGCTGCCACCATAGGAATGATGGTTTTACCATCCGTAAAAGCTAAGATAGAAGCTTCTTCACCCACTAGAAACTCTTCAATGACCACCTGGCTACCTGCTTCACCAAAAACACTATCACACATGATCATATCTACAGCTGCCAAGGCTTCCTCTATGGTCATAGCCACCACAACACCTTTACCCGCTGCCAATCCATCGGCTTTCACAACCACAGGTGCTCCCTGAGCTCTTATATACTCTTTTGCTTGCTCGGCATGATTGAATACGGCAAATTTAGCAGTAGGAATATCATACTTTTCCATTAGTTGCTTTGCAAAAGTTTTTGAACTTTCGATGCGAGCAGCAGCCTGAGTAGGGCCAAAACAGGCAAGTCCATTTGCCTTAAAGGCATCTACAATGCCATTGGATAAAGGCATTTCAGGACCTACTACAGTGAGTTTAATCTGATGAGCTTTGGCAAATGCCACAAGAGCAGCATTATCCATAATATCCAACTCTACACATTCAGCGATTTTCGTAATACCTGGATTACCAGGAACACAGTATATTTTTTGTACTTCTACATTTTCTTTTAATTTCGTTACTAAGGCATGCTCACGTCCGCCGCTACCGATAACCAATAGATTCATAGCCATCTCCCTTATTAATGTTTAAAATGTCTTATACCTGTGAATACCATAGCAATTCCATGTTCATCAGCAGCTTCAATTGATTCTTGGTCACGCACGGAACCACCAGGCTGAATAATTACTTTAATTCCAGCTTTTGCTACAGTATCTACGGTATCACGAAAAGGAAGAAATGCATCGGAAGCCATTACTGCACCTTTAGCATTGTCTCCAGCTTGTTCTAGTGCAATAGCAGCTGCCCCTACGCGATTCATTTGCCCTGCACCAACACCTAAAGTCTGATTATCTTTAGCAATAACAATGGCATTGGATTTTACATGCTTTACTACCTTCCAAGCAAAAAGCAGTTGTTCCCACTCTTCGCTGCTTGGCTGACTTTTTGTGACAACCTTCATATCCTGATGATTTTCAGCAACTGTATCTTTCTCTTGCACTAACATTCCACCAGAAACAGTCTTGATATCCACTTGCTTACAGCCTAATTGCAGCTTATCAGCCATTAGAAGGCGAATATTTTGTTTTTTCGTTAACAAATCCAAGGCATCTTTTGTATAACCTGGAGCAATAACTGCTTCAGCAAATAATTTGCTAATTTGCACAGCTGTTGCTACATCTACCTCTCGATTCAAACCAATAATCCCACCAAAGGCAGATACAGGATCAGCCTGGTAAGCTTTACCATAGGCTTCTGCTAAATCAATACCCACTCCTGTTCCGCAGGGATTGGTATGTTTTATAATGGTAGCTGCCGGCTTCTCAAATTCAGCTACAATATTATAAGCAGATTCTATATCCACAATATTATTAAAAGACAATTCCTTGCCATGAAGCTGCTGGGCATTTGCTACGCCCACACCAACAACATTTTTTTCACGATAAAAGGCTGCATGTTGCTGAGGATTTTCTCCATACCGCAGAGGCTGAACTTTTTCATAAACTAAATGTACTGTGTCAGGAAATTCCCCTTCTCCTAACTGACTAGCTAAATAATTTGCAATGCAAGCATCATATTCAGCAGTATGATGAAAAGCTTCCTTTGCTAAAGCCATACGATAGGCTGGCAAAATATCTCCTTCTTGAGCTAATTGATTCAAAATATCATTATAGCGTGCTGGATTTACTACTACTGATACATACTCAAAATTTTTCGATGCTGCCCGAATCATAGCCGGTCCACCAATATCAATATTTTCTACTGCATCCTCCAAGGATACATTAGGACGTTCTATGGTTTGACGAAATGGATACAAATTGACAACCACAATATCAATGGCTAAAATATGATGTTTCTCCATGGCTTCTACATGATCTTTATTATCCCGAACGGCTAAGATTCCACCATGAATATAGGGATTTAATGTTTTCACTCGTCCATCCATAATTTCAGGAAAGCCAGTAATATCACTAACATATTTGACAGGTATTCCAGCTTCTTTCAATGTTTTCATGGTACCGCCAGTAGAGATAATCTCTACACCATAACTGTGTAATTGCTCGGCAAATTCAACAATTCCAGTTTTATCAGAGACGCTAATAAGTGCACGCTTGATGTTCATTTTTATTCCTCACTTGTAGCTATATAATTTTTACATTCCGGCCCTCTATACAAAGACGCTGCTCACAATACAGACGGATTGCTTGAGGGTATAACTCATGTTCTACTGCTAAAATACGACCGCTCAAACTCTCTACCGTATCATCAGCAAGTATAGGCACAGCTTGTTGCATAATAATTGGACCTGTGTCCATACCTTCATCCACAAAGTGTATGGTACAGCCAGATACTTTAGCTCCATAGGCAATCGCTTGTTCATGAGCATTCAATCCAGGAAAAGCTGGTAGCAAGGATGGATGAATATTCATTATACTTCCCGAGAAAAGATTAACGAAATACTTACTTAAAATACGCATAAATCCTGCCAATACCACTAATTTTATATTATATAAAGTAAGCTGTTGGGCAATAGCTGCTTCAAACTCTTGTTTCGAATTGAAATTCTTGCGTTCAATGCATACTGCTGGAATTCCCTTATTGACTGCATGTTCTAGTACCTTGGCATTAGCCTTATCACTGATCACTAGGCCAATTTTTGCACGAAGCTGCCCAGCATCAATGCTGTTACAAATGGCCTGCATATTGCTTCCCCGCCCAGAAGCCAATATACCCAATACGGTTTCACTCACCAAAGATGCCACCTTTCAGTACAGTCTCTTTGGTTCCCTGGGTTACTTGGCCAATTACATAAGATGCTTCTCCCCTTGCAGTAAGGTCATCTTGAACCTTTTGGACCTCAGATGGAGGAACAACCAGTATCATACCAAGCCCCATATTGAAAGTTCGATACATTTCACTCCAAGCCACATTACCCCACTGTTGCAATAACGCAAACACAGGAGGTTTGGGCCAACTTTGCGTATCTACTTCTACACCGCAGCCATCTGGCAGTACACGAGGAATATTTTCGTAAAAACCGCCTCCCGTAATGTGTACCATACCTTTTATCTCAAACTTTTCGATTAAAGGTAAACAAGCCTTGGGATATAACTTAGTAGGAATTAATAATTCTTCGCCTAATGTCTTCCCTAATTCAGGAATAAATTGATTTATATCCATTTCTTTTATATCAAAACAAATTTTTCTGACTAAAGAGTAGCCATTGGAATGTAAGCCACTGGAAGGTAAGCCAATGAGAACATCTCCAGGCTGTATGCTTTGCCCAGTAATTAATTTAGAGCGCTCTGCAACACCTACGGCAAAACCACCAATATCATATTCCCCATTTTTATAGAAACTTGCCATTTCTGCTGTTTCGCCACCAATTAGAGAACATCCAGATTCGAGACAAGCTCCAGCAATACCGCTAACAATGGCTGCCACTTGTTCGGGCGCTAATTTACCCACTGCTAAATAATCCAAGAAAAATAAAGGCTCAGCACCTTGCACCAAAATATCATTTACACACATTGCCACTGCATCCTGACCAATGGTGTCATGTTTATCAGCCATAAAGGCAATACATAATTTCGTACCTACACCATCTGTCCCAGATACTAATACTGGCTGGCGATATTTGGCAACATCTAGAGCAAACAGACCGCCAAAACCACCAATATCTCCTAACACTTCAGGCCGATAAGTCGACCTAACATGTTTTTTCATTAAATCAACCGCTTTATTACCAGCATCAATGTCTACGCCAGCATCACGATATGTTAATTGACTCATAAAGGACCCTCCTGTTCAAACACGTACTTGCTGCCACCACAACCTTGCTCACAAGACATAGGCATACTACCGGGATATTCTGAATTAAAGCAGGCATAACACATTTTTTTGTCTTGTGCTGTTTTAAGAGAGGTAGCTAATCCTTCTATAGTAAGGTAATGCAAGGAATCAGCACCAATAAATTCTCGTATTTCTTCTATACTCTTTGTCGCCGCAATAAGTTCTTTGCGCACTGACGTATCGATTCCATAATAACAAGGGTAAATAATTGGCGGCGAGCTGACACACATATGAACAGCAGTAGCTCCAGCCTCACGAATCATTCGTACGATTTTGCCACTGGTTGTACCACGCACAATAGAGTCATCCACCATAATAACGGATTTACCTTTTACTACAGACTTTATAGCATTTAATTTAATTTTTACGCTTCTGTCTCGATCCTTTTGGTCTGGTTGAATAAAAGTACGGCCGATGTAGCGATTCTTTATCAAGCCTTCTGCAAAAAGAATTCCTGATTCATGACTAAAGCCAAGCGCAGCTGTTGTTCCTGAGTCGGGTACGGAAATAACAAGATCAGCACTCAGGCCACTTTGACGCGCCAATGCTCGTCCCATTTCAAACCTAGCTTGATACACACTTTGCCCATCAATAATGCTATCTGGACGAGCAAAATAAATATACTCAAATACACATAGAGCCTGATTGGCATTATCACCAAAACGTTCTGAAGATAGTCCCTTGTTATCAATGATAACCATTTCACCTGGTTCCACATCTCTTAGAAATTCTGCATCTACAGTATCCAAAGCACAGGATTCGGAAGAGATAACAAATCCATCTTTCACTTTACCAATGCACAATGGACGAAGTCCATGAGGATCACGCACACCAATCAGTTTTTCTTCTGTCATAATGACTAAACAATAGGCACCCTCAATTTGTGATAAACTTTCTATGATTTTTTCTTCTATAGTAGCTTTACGAGAACGTGCGATCAAATTGACAATTACTTCACTATCAATGGTAGTCTGAAAGATACTACCCTGTTCTTCCATTTTCTCGCGTAAAGATCGTGCATTTGTCAAATTCCCATTATGAGCTAAACTAATGTGTCCACCAGAATATTTAACCTTTAAGGGCTGAGTATTCATCAGTGAACTAGAACCTGTAGTTGAATAACGGACATGCCCTATGCCGATGTGCTGATCTGGTAGATCCGGTAACTGGTGGCGAAAAACTTCACCGACTAGCCCCATCCCCCTAGATACATCCATCCAAGAACCATTGGTTACTGCAATACCTGCACTTTCTTGACCACGGTGCTGCAGTGCATATAACCCCCAATAGGTATTTAATGCTACATTGTTTTGGTGAGAATATATACCGAATACTCCGCACTCTTCTTCCATTTTATCAACTTCTAGGGGTTGGTTGATCATGCTTTTTCACCTGTCAGACGAAATAATATTTCTTTATAGGCATCTTCTACGTTGCCAAGGTCACGACGAAATCTATCTTTATCTAGTTTTTCTCCTGTTTCACTGTCCCAAAAACGACAAGTGTCTGGTGAAATCTCATCACCTAACAATACTTGACCCTTGTGAATACCAAATTCCAGTTTAAAATCAATTAACTCTATTTTCTTTTCTTGTAAATAGCCTGTTAAAATTTCATTAATTCGAAGAGCATAGTCTTCTAAGGTTTTAACTTGTTCTTCCGTAGCCAATTCCAGTATTTTAATGTGATACTGGTTAATCAAAGGATCACCAAGATCATCATTTTTATAATACATTTCCACGATTGGTGCAGGAAGTTTTCTCCCTTCTTCCCAACCAATACGTTTTGCTAAGCTACCTGCTGCAATATTACGTACTACTACTTCTACGGGCAGAATTTTTAAAGACTTAACCAATTGCTCCCGTTCACTTACCATTTTGATAAAGTGATGAGGAATGCCATTTTGTCCTAGTAAATTAAAGAAGAAGGTAGTAATTTTATTATTGAGTACTCCCTTACTTTCAATGGTACCTTTTTTCAGGCCATTAAAAGCAGTCGCATCATCTTTGTAATACACTAACAACTCATCTGCCACATCAGTACTATAGATCCTTTTTGCTTTTCCTTCATATATTGGTTGCTTTTCCATAATTAAAACCCTCCTAAATTTTTTATCCTATAACTTAGCTGAAAGTCTAGCGGCCTTCATTTCTACTTCTTCGGCCATCATTTTGCGACTTTCTCCTAGTTTCTTAACTAATTCATTATGCTTACCAGCCATAATCTGTACCGCAAAAATAGCGGCATTTTTGGCACCATTCACAGCCATAGTAGCGACTGGAATTCCAGCAGGCATCTGCACAATACTAAGAAGTGCATCAAGACCATTTAAACAAGTGCTGTTAATGGGTATTCCAATTACTGGCAAGGTTGTATATGCCGCAATCACCCCAGGCAAATGAGCCGCGGCTCCAGCGGCAGCAATAATCACCTCAACACCCCGTTCCCGTGCTCCTGCTGCAAATTCATGAACTTTATCAGGTGTACGATGGGCTGAAGCCACAACTACTTCCGTAGTTACACCAAAATCAGTTAACACATCAACGGCTGGCTGTACAACAGACCAATCAGAATCACTTCCCATAATAATTGCTACTTTCATAAAGTTCCTCCTTTTTCTTTCCTTTGATATAAATCTATAAAAGCTCTAAATACCTTATCAGTATCAGAGAATAGAATGCAAATTCAATCTATATTAATGGTAAACCCAGATACTTTTTCTTTTAGTATCTGGGTTTACTACTTTATCTAAGCAAGAAAGGCTAAACGTACAACAACTAAAACAGCTAATATATATACGATCCAATGAACCTCACGACCACGACCTGTAATTAATTTTAATAATGGATATAAAACCAAGCCAAAAGAAATACCATTTGCAATGCTATAAGTAAAAGGCATCATAATAATTGTCATGAAAGCTGGCATCGCCTCTGTAAAATCAGCGAAATCAATATGTTTTACACTTTCCATCATTAGAGAACCTACAATGATAAGAGCCGGCGCTGTGGCAGCATCAGGAATCAGGCCAACGATAGGAGTAAAGAATAAAGCCAGCAGGAACATACCGCCACAGACAACAGCAGTTAAGCCTGTGCGACCACCTGCACCAACACCAGCAGCACTTTCTACAAAGGCAGTAATGGTACTTGTTCCTAAAACAGCACCAAGACTAACACCGGTAGCATCTACCAGCATGGCTTTGCCAATACCAGGAATCTTACCATCCTTGTTCATTAGACCAGCTTTACTGGTTGTACCAACTAATGTTCCCATTGTGTCAAATAACTCAACAAAGGTAAATGTGAATATAATGGTTGTTAGGCCCATACTAATTGCACCAGGAATATCAAGGGCAAAAAAAGCATTGTTACTAAAATCAGGAATAGCGACAGGAACAAAACCTGATGGAACATTTACAACCCCCATTGCAATACCAACAAGAGTACTGATGAGAATTCCGAATAACATAGCACCTTTGACTTTACGTGCCATTAAAATACTAATGAAAATTAGACCAAAAACAGCTAATAAGACATGTTTATCCGCTAGTTTTCCTAGTTCTATAATTGTCTCAAAGGACAGTGGTGAACCATTACCCTTGGCAGCAACAATTTTTTCTAAAGTAGGTTGAATTAAGGATAGCCGAATATTCATAATGCCTGAAAGCTTCAATCCAATAATGGTAATAAAGAGGCCAATCCCAACGGTAATCGCATGTTTTAAAGAATTAGGCATGCCTTCAATTAAAAGTTGGCGAACTTGGGTTAATGTTAAAATTAAGAATATAATACCGGAAATAAATACAGCTCCTAAAGCCACTTGCCAAGGAATACCCATACCAATAACAACTGTAAAAGCATAAAAAGCATTTAGTCCCATACCAGGTGCTAGAGCGATAGGATAATTCACAAATAACCCCATCATCATTGTAACTGCCGCAGAACCAATAGCCGTAGCAAGTAGAACCGCATTCTTATCCATCCCAGCAGATCCTAAAATGCTAGGATTAACAAATAATATATATGCCATTGTCATAAATGTAGTAATACCAGCCATTACCTCCGTTTGTACGTTGGTATTACGTTCACTTAATTTAAATAATTTTTCTAACATATATGACTCTCCTTCAATTTATCTTTTTATTATAAAACGAATAATACAGAAGTATTCTTTTGTAATCTATTATTTAGTATCACCTCCAAAGTATAAAAATAACCCGGGCAGGGAAAATCGCTTCAGGTCATGAGCGAAACCTCCCCGCCCGGGTTTTTATCCCATCGGTGTAACACTGTCATAGTGCCTGTACCACTTGGTCACGGACCATAATATAAACAGATACTCTGTTTAGCATATGCGGAACCCTAGGTACACTTTCACCCGTAGTCAGACAATTTACGGTCGTCCGGTAGAAACGCTTGAGCCTTATTCTCAAAATTATACGAGCATATTTTCTTTACGGTTTTATTTTATAGCATATAGAAACACCTGTCAATAACTATGAACATTTAAGTGCATTTTTTATTCATCGTTCGGATTTTTTAAGGTTATTTACGATTTATGCGTTTTCCTTTTCCCATTATTTTACCAATAATGACAACAAGCAACCCACAAAATCCAGAAATAATGTTTTTAAGCCATAAGTATGAATTCATTAATTGAACTATGTAGTAATCTGACAAAATCATATGGGCGGCTGTCCACCCTAAAAAAAATGAGCCAAAGATGATGATAATCGGCCATTTTTGAATTAACTTGCATACAAAATTACTGCCCCAAATAATAATCGGAATGCTGACAACTAAACTAATAATCACTAAGCCTATATTCCCCTGCGCTACTCCAATGATGGCAATTACATTATCAAGGCTCATGACAAAATCAGCAGTTATAATGGTTTTAATGGCCCCGTTTAAACTCTTCTTCCCCTCTAAACGCTCGCAATCCTTTTGATCTGCCACGAGCTTGATTGCAATCCATAACAACATTAATCCAGCCAGTATTTGTAGATAAGGTATTTTTAGTAGGAATACTGCAATAAAGGTTAATCCAATTCTAAGGATAATAGCACCAAAGCAGCCCCACACCATAGCCTTTCTTTGCTGGGAAATGGGTAAATTACGACTAGCAAGAGCAATTACCAGAGCATTATCACCACTGAGTAAAATATTAATAATTATAATACTAAATAAATGTAACATATACTCCATCCCAGCATCCGCCTTTTCATTTGGAATTTTTAAACTAGAGGAGACAAGTTTTCTTTACCTCGTGGCCCGAATATAATGTAAGAAATTCCTTTCTTTAAAATATCACTTAGTCCAGATGTTAGTATTTCCAATATCATTTGCTACCATGTAGCTTTTAAAAAGGAGATTTTTGCATGCAGCCTTATGATGTTGTCATCATCGGTGCAGGACCTGCGGGCCTAACCTCAGCCCTCTATAGTGCTAGAAGTAAATTAAGTACACTTTATCTCGAAAACTTAGGAGTAGGCGGCCAAGTAGCTGCCACCGATGAAGTTGAAAATTATCCTGGTTTTTCTCATGGCATCAGCGGTTTCGAACTATCCCTGCAAATGGAAGAACAAGCATTACGCTTTGGTGCAAAGCCATTACTAGCAAAAGTCCTGAGCTTAGAACTTGCAGAAAAGTATCGAATCGTTAAAACCACTAAAGGTGATTTCATCAGTAAGATTGTTATTATTGCCTCAGGTGCTACGCCAAAAGCCTTAAACTGCCCAGGCGAATTTGAGTTTCGCACTCGTGGCGTTTCTTATTGCGCTACCTGCGACGGTCCCTTTTACGAAGAATCCAATATCATTGTCGTAGGTGGCGGCAATTCCGCAGTAGAAGAAGCCTGCTATCTTACTAAGTTTGCTAATAAAGTTAGCTTAGTACACAGAAGAGATGCACTTCGGGCAACAAAAATTATTCAAGAAAGAGCTTTAACAAACCCAAAGTTAGAATTTATCTGGAATACTATCATCCACGAAATTCAAGGAGAAAATATAGTCCAAAAAGCCATCCTTAAAAATCTGAGGACAGAAGAATTTGTTGAAATGCCAATTGATGGTATCTTTATTTATGTTGGAAATGAGCCAAACACTTCTTTTGTCAAAAACGTTATAGAGCTCACAGAAGAGGGCTATATCCAGACAGATGATTTTATGCGTACCAATATTCCAGGAATTTATGCTGTAGGCGATGTACGGCAAAAACTCTTGCGTCAAGTAGTTACTGCCGTAAGCGATGGGGCCATTGCAGCCTACCATGGAGAAAAATATATAGAAGAGCATTTTTATAAATAAGTCAGGGAGGTAAAACTATGACTGAAGGGATCATTGATATCACTAAGGAAAATTTTAAGCAAGAAGTACTCAAAAGCCAGCTGCCAGTATTACTGGATTTTTGGGGTCCAAGATGTATTCCCTGCAAGCGACTGATGCCTATATTCGAAGAATTAGCAGCAGATTATGCAGGTAGAGTTAAGTTCTGTAAGGTAAACACTTCCGAAAATCGTAGCCTTACTCAACAATTCAATATAATGAGCATACCCACGCTACATTTTTACAAAGAAGGTACGATTAAGAAAACTGTGCGTGGCACTGTAAGCCGTGAAGAACTTGAAGAGCATCTTAAGGTAATTCTGGATTAGGCAACAACCTAGGGAAGGCAAGAAAATTGTCCACAGAGGACACTGAGAAGTGGCATGGTTCGTAAAAAAGAAGACAGCCCACAGAATTCATTCTGCCAGCTGCCTTCTTTTACATAATTTAGATGTCTACTTCTTCTCCATTAAGTATTTTCTTCATAGTTTTCATCGCACACATTTTACCGCACATGGTGCATGTGTCACTATGCTCAGGTAATGATTCTTTCCGATACCTTCCCGATTTCTCAGGATCAATGGATAATTCAATCATTTTATCAAAATCAATATCTGCCCTCGCTTGGCTCATCTGATTATCCCATTCTTGGGCTCCTGCTACCCCCTTGGCAATATCAGCAGCGTGAGCCGCAATTCTAGAAGCAATAATACCCTCTTTCATATCTTCCATGGTTGGCAATCTCAAATGTTCTGCAGGAGTCACATAACATAAGAAATCTGCCCCAGCAGCGGCAGCTACTGCGCCCCCAATGGCACTGGTAATATGATCATAGCCTGGTGCCACATCCGTAACTAAAGGTCCTAGAACATAGAATGGAGCGCCATGACACAATTTCTTTTGCAACATCACATTGCCCGTAATTTGATTTAACGGCATATGTCCCGGTCCTTCAACAATCACTTGCACATTTTTTGCCCAAGCCCGTTTCGTTAATTCTCCTAGCACAATTAATTCCTGGATTTGTGCAGCATCTGTTGCATCTTGGATGCATCCTGGCCGACAGGCATCTCCTAAGCTAATCGTCACATCATATTTAGCACAGATATCTAACACTTTATCATAATGCTCATAAAAAGGATTCTCTTGATTGTTCAGCTCCATCCAAGCAAATAATAAAGACCCACCTCTTGATACAATATTCGTAAGTCTTTTCTCTTGCTTCACTTTCCCTGCTGTTTCTCTATTGAGCCCGGCATGAATTGTCATAAAATCCACGCCATCCTCTGCATGTTTTTCAACTACAGATAAAAATTCTTCTGCAGTAATATTTTTCAGTTCTTTATCCAAAAAACCAACGGCATCATACATAGGAACAGTGCCAATCATCGCTGGGGAAAATTCAATTAATCTACGACGAAATTGTCGTGTTTTACCAAAACAGCTTAAATCCATAATCGCATCTGCTTTTAAATCAATAGCCTTTTTCACTTTACAGATTTCTTGTTCTATGTCGCAGCAGTCCTCTGATACCCCTAAATTGACATTGATTTTTGTACTCAGTCCTTGTCCAACACCAGCTGGCTCAAGTGAAGTATGATTTTTATTAGCAGGTATAGCAATTTTCCCTTGGGCAACTAAATCCCTCAATACAGCAACATCCATTTTTTCCTTAATCGCCACTGCTGTCATTTCCTTTGTTACAATACCTTTTTTTGCTGCATCCATTTGTGTAGTATATGTCATTATATTTCCTCCTTCGCATTTTTAATTATTTTCCTAAGATCACCAATCTTTTTCCCTATATCCTGAGCCTTAGTTATTTCTGTTACCATGGCGATACATTTGGCACCCCTTAGAACAACTTCAGATATATTACTCTCTTTTATTCCTCCGATAGCAACAAAAGGAAGGTCTATATTATTAACTACATATTGCAAATACTCTAAACCCACAGGCTGACACACATTTTTCTTCGTTGAAGTTTTAAATATCGGCCCTACTCCAATATAATCAGCACCAGCAATAACAGCAGCCTGAGCCTGCTCTGGTGAGTGAGTGGAAATACCAATAATCATGTTTTCACCCACTAAATGGCGAACTGCCGTTAGAGGAAAATCATCTTGGCCAATGTGTACCCCATCTGCCCCTATCATCATGGCCAAATCAATATCATCATTCACGATGAAGGCTACCCCAGCTTCTTTGGTTAGCTCTCTAATGACTTTGCACTCTTGATACTTCAGTTTCATGTCCTTGTCTTTTTCCCGATATTGGATGACTTTTACACCAGCTTGAATCCATTGCTTTACTATCTCAATATTGCTGCGGCCTAAAGAATAGTCCTCCGCTGTAATACAATATAAATCGGTCGGTAAGGGATTCGCTCTATCCATACTATTCACCCAGCCCCTCTACTATAATTTAGGCATTAAAGGATTTGCCAGCACATGCTGTAAAATCAGATTAGCCTGTTTGGCGGCAGCAATGCTTACCCGAGGCGCACAAGGGGGTAAATCTGCACCAACCTCTGAAGACAAATCGCCAACAACATATAAATTTTCTTTAATTTTATGAGTTTTAATATTATCACTATCAGCCCATCCTGCAATGCCAGAGGCAGACACGATAAACTTATCTGACTGTATATATTCCTCCACAATCATCTTTTTGTATTTTGCTTGGTCAAAGGCTTCCACAATAATGTGACATTTCTCAAACATAGATGCAATATTGTTTTCTTCAATTTTTTGTAGCAATATTTTTATTTGTAAATTAGGATTAATCTTGAGCAAATTATCTCGCAAAGTTTCCACCTTAGATTTACCAATTTGGTTGTAAAAATAAAACTGTCTGTTAAGATTGGAATACTCAATTACGTCAAAATCGGCAAGTATGAAATTAACAAAACCGCTACGTACTAAATTCACTGCACAATTAGAACCTAATCCGCCAGCCCCTGCGATTCCGACAGTAATTTGCTGAATTTTTTCTAAATTTTCTTCACCAATCGCTATCTCTAAAGCTTTTTCAAATAAATTTCTATTCTGCATTATCATATGGCCTCCCAATCCTTGAATACAGGCTGGTATCCTAATTGAAGAATGGCCTCAGACATTTCTTCTACATTCCTCGTATCAGACACTGCGAATTGCCCAGAATTTTCTTGTCTATTAATATGACCACCGACAGCGGTATGTACTCCTGCAGACATTTTGGTAATGCCTAATTTAATGGCGTGGTTCCGAAATTCTGCATTTTCCCTAGTTGAAAGAGGCATGCCTGCCCTTGGCATAAACAAACGAAAAGCTGTCATAAATTGCACGATATTTTTGTCACTTACACTGCTTCCCGTTTCACAATTTCCCATAGTGGGACGTATGCGCGGCAAGGAGATGCTCACTTCTACACTGGGATATTTATTTTGTAAATAATTAGCATGTAACCCAGTGAAGAAACCATCCCTACGCCAATCATCAAGACCCAATAAAGCACCAATATTAATCGACCGCATGCCAGACTTACAAGCCCGTTCTGGTGCATCTAAGCGGTAATGATAATCTTTTTTTGGACCTTTTACATGAAGACGATCATACAGAATCGGATTGTATGTTTCTTGATACATGGTCATGCTCTCTACACCAGCTTCCATTAACTGAACATATTCTTCCTCTTCCATGGCATAGACTTCAATGGCAATGGAAGAAAAGTATCGTTTTAATATTGCAACACAATCTTTCATGTAAGGAACACCAGCAATTGCAGGTGCCTCTCCTGTAAGGATGAGGATATGTTGGATTCCAGAAGCTGCAACAGCTTGAGCCTCTTTTTCCACTTCTTCCATCGTTAGCTGTTTACGATTAAAAGTATTGGTTACATTAAAGCCACAATAAGTACATTTATTGGTACAGTAATCCGACAAATACATAGGCGTGTAGAGTAAAATCACACGTCCAAAATTTTGCACTGTCAATTGATACGCCTTTTGCGCCATCAATTCCAAATGTTCTTCAGCCCTAGGTGACAGCAAGGCTAAAAAATCTCTTGCTGTTAGCCTGTTTTTCCCAATAATATTGATAATCTCTTGGGAGGTAGTATTTTCGATGATGCCCTTCATATCACTTTCTGAAAACTGTAAATACTCATCATAAAAGCCCATATTTACCCCCTCAATTATGTAGAAATCCAGTAAGAGGCGACGACGAACTCGCATATTGATGAGAACTTCCCAATCCAGCTAAATAGGCTTTTCGCCCAGCAACTACAGCCAATCCAAAGGCTTCTGCCATTAGAGCCGGCTGATCTGCACTTGCAATCGCAGTATTTAACAAACAAGCTGCTGCTCCCATTTCCATTGCCTCACAAGCATCGGAAGGTTTACCAATACCAGCATCTACAATTACTGGCAAAGAGATTTCCTCAATTAAAATTCTCAACATTTCTTTGGTCTTTAATCCTCGATTACTGCCAATAGGTGCACCGAGGGGCATAACCGCCGCCGCACCAACTTCCACTAATTTCTTAGCCACCATTAAGTCAGGGCTAATATAAGGTAATACTACAAACCCTTCCCCGGCCAAGACTTCCGTAGCTTTAATGGTTTCATAGCCATCAGGCAACAAGTATTTATTATCTGAAATTACCTCTATTTTGATCCAATTACCACACCCTGCGGCTTTTGCTAAATGCGCTATTCTTATTGCCTCTTGAGCATTTCTAGCTCCAGAAGTATTAGGTAAGAGCTGCATGCCAGAAGGAATATGATCTATCACATTCCCATTCGGAGAATTAAAATCAATTCTTCGTAATGCTACAGTTATAACCTCTGAGCCAGATTTCCTAACAATCTCAGGAATTAGTGCATCTGCAGAATACTTACCTGTACCTATAAACAAACGACTACCTAGGCTTCTCCCGCCAATTACTAATTGATCAGTCATATTATCAGCCTCCACCAACAAATTTCAGCACTTCTAAACTATCCTTATCTTGTAGAACAATTCTTTCCCACTCTTGCTTTTTCACAATAGTTTCATTATGTTCTACAATAATGGAGTCAAGATTGAGTCCCTTAGAAAACAAAAACTCTGATAAATTCATCTCCTTATCTAATTTCTCAATATTTCCATTTAGTACTACTTCCAAGCTAGCCACCTCCTAAAATTAATAAAAAGCTTATCCAGAGAGGATAAGCTTTTCTCAATTTTTATATAATATGAGATATAAAATATAAAATATAAAATAGCTTCCCTACGTTGGTACTAACCACATCAGGTTCAAAGGGTCAGGAATATAATTCCCGCTCTGCCAAACGGCTCCCCCAGCCTATTATTCAATTGTTTTGTTAATACTCAAAAACAGTATACATCCATAAAAAAAGCTTATCCAAAAAGGATAAGCTACTTTTATAAATTCAATATAAAACAGCTTCCCTACGTTGGTACTAACCACATCAGGTTCAAAGGGTCAGGAATATGATTCCCGCTCTGCCATACGGCTCCCCCAGCATTATTATTTAATTTCCTCAAGTATAATACAGGTGTCTTTAATATGCAATGTTTTTATTCTACCATCTCGAGAGCAATCTTCATCATTTGTGTGAAAGTCGTTTGACGTTCTTCCGCTGACGTAGCTTCACCTGTTACTAAGCTATCACTAACTGTCACAATCGTTAAAGCATTTACACCATGTTTGGCAGCTAAGGTATATAACCCTGCTGTTTCCATTTCTACAGCCATCACACCAAATTTCATCCAGCGTTTCCAATCTTCCGGATCATCATGATAGAAAGTATCCGTCGTTAGTACATTACCTACCTTAGGTTCAATGCCTAACTTCTGAGCAACATCATAGGCCTTTTTCAGTAATGGAAAACTGGCAGTAGGTGCATATGTCATACCAGCAAAACGTTGGAGATTAATATTGGAATCGTGAGATGCCGCCATTGCCATAACAATATCTTTGATTTTTACATCTTCTTGCAGTGAACCACAAGTACCAATACGAATAATATTTTTCACATTATAATTTGTCATTAATTCACTAGCATAAATGGATATAGAGGGAATTCCCATCCCTGACCCTTGTACCGAAACTTTTTTTCCATTATAAAACCCAGTAAATCCATACATACCTCGAACTACATTATAACAAACGGCATTCTCTAAGAAATTATCAGCAATAAATTTTGCCCTTAGGGGATCACCTGGCATTAGCACTGTACTTGCAATTTCACCTGGTTTCGCACTAATATGTAGACTCATTGTTCTAACCTCCATTTATTAATCAATTTATTGTTATTCTACCTATTTTTAAATCTTTGTATAATGAAAATCATCTGCAAATTTTTCCTGTACCTGTAGGAACTCATTTAAATTACTAAAAAGCAATTCCACCAACTGAGGATCAAACTGTGTCCCCTTAGCTTCTTGGAAATAAGCCAACACATCTTCCAACGGCCAAGCCTTCTTATAGACTCGATCACAGCATAGAGCATCAAATACATCGGCTATCGCTGTTATTCTGGCGAAAATATGAATTTCATCACCTTGTAAACCAGAAGCGTAACCTCTTCCATCATACCGCTCATGATGCTGTTTGGCAATGATGGCTGCTGCTTGTAACATATGCAAGGGAGACCCCTTTAACATATCATACCCAATATCAGTGTGATGCTTAATAACTTCAAACTCCGCCGGTGTTAATTTTCCTGGTTTATTTAAAATTTCATCTGGTATACCTAATTTCCCTATATCATGCATCGGTGCTGCTAAGTGAATCGTATCTACTTCATTTTCTGACAGTCCATATTTTATAGCTAACAGACGGGCATACTCTGCAACGCGCCGTACATGATTCCCTGTCTCCTTTGACCTTGTTTCCGCCACTTCTGCCAAACGAAAGAAAACTTCTCTCTGAGTATCATACATCTCTAAATGCAGCTTTAAATTTTCAAAAGCAGATGAGACATTTAAGCAGAAAACATCTAATAAACGTTTATCTAAATCACTAAGTCTTTGATCGCCTTCCATATAAATTAAATACACATAGTCATCTGCGCTTTGCCAATATAAAATAAAATAATCTTCAAGAAATATACTTTGTTTTGTCGTCAATACATAATCTAATTTGCTACGTATATCCTCGGAAAGATTTTCATTTTGATCTTGATCAAATTCACCAGTAGCTGCCAAAATTTTAATTTCACCATCTTTCTTACACGTAGCGGCAAAACTGGATACCTTCAGATATAAACTATTCTTATTTAATCTTAACATAGCGATTAACTGCATCAATACACCAGTTGCAAAATTTTGCATGGATTGCATGCGAAAAATCTCAGGTGAAGACTCAATAATTTTTTCCAATCCTCTCTTATTCATGGCAATGGTCATTAAATCCCGGTGTGAGCGCAATGCAGAAATTAAGGTTGTCAACAATTTTTGCGCTGTTAATTCTGTCTTTTCTTTATAGTCATTAATATCGTATTCTACAATTACCCGTGCTTCTGGTGCTTCCCCTGGTTGCCCTGTACGCAATACAATTCGTACTAATTTATTATCCATGACTTCTCTGATATATTTTACTAACTGTAACCCAGCATCAGCCCTCTCCATCACCACATCTAATAAAATAAGAGCAATATCTTCATGCTTCGTTAATATTTCCCGAGCTTCACTAGCAGAATAGACGCTAAGGAGCTGAATCTTTTTTCCTTCAAAAATAAAACCATTTAGTACTAGCTTAGTAACGATATGTACTTCTTCTTCGTCATCAACGATCAATACTTTTATCTGCTCTGCTATCTTAGTATCTTGTACATCCACCTCTTCTATAAATAACAATTCATCATCCATGGTTCCCTTCTCCTTTATCTTGAATACGTTCTGGAAGCTTTATTGTAAAAACAGTACCGCTTCCCAACTGACTAGTACACTCAATGGTTCCTTTCATTTTGAAAACCACTAAATTATAAACTATATGCATACCAAGACCAGTACCTCCAGTACCTCGACGTGTTGTAAAAAAGGGTTCAAAGATTTTCTTTTGTACCTCTGGCTCCATACCTTTTCCATCATCTGCATAAGTCAAGGTAATCATCCCATCCTCATAAGAAATAGCAATGGTAATCGTGCCTGCTTCTTCTAAATCATAAGCATGCAAAATAGAATTATTCAACATGTTAGAAATAATTTGCCAAAAGGCACCAGGATACCAATAAACGATAAT
Source organism: Pelosinus sp. (assembly GCA_029239675.1). GTDB lineage: Bacteria > Bacillota > Negativicutes > DSM-13327 > DSM-13327 > Pelosinus. The sequence continues at coordinate 51,865 of JARBUM010000005.1, forward strand.
GTTCTCAGGACAAGTTACATTTATCTTGTGCTGAGTCTTTTTTAATTGAGGGTTCAAGCTTGTCAAGACATCCTGTATGTATTCTCTTAAGTCAAAATTCCGTCGTTCTTCAACTAACTGATCAACTGCTACTTTTTTAAAGCTACGAATTAGTTCTGCAGCCCGCTCCAAATTAGAAGAAATAATTTTACTCACTTTGTTACAAGACTCTAAATAGGTTTCTAAATCTGATTTTTTCATTTGACTATCCAAGAATTTCTGATTGAATTCCCCTGTCATCACTGCTAAGTGAGAACTTGCCGTAATACCATTTCCTACAGGCGTGTTTATTTCATGTGCTATACCAGCTACTAATTCACCTAATAAGGCCATTTTCTCTGACTCTACTAAGTGACGGCGAGCTTGGTGCAAATCTTCTAAAGTCTGCCTTAAGGCAGAATTAGTATCTTCTAATGCCTTAGTTCGCTCAAAGACTTGATTCTCTAAGGCCCTATTGAACTGACGGATTTCCTCTTCAACCTTTCTACGGCGATTTATATTAATTGCTAATACTGTTACTAAGAACAATAATACTACAAATAGTACCATCAAGAACCAAACTAAGGATTTATAAGTTTCATAGAAGGTAACTGGCTTATTCACGATAACACTACCTGCTGGTAATTGCTCTTCCTTAATACCAGCCTTGCGTAATGCATTAAAATCAAACATATACTGCTGCATACTTTCTGTTATCACAGGCATGTTAACTGATTTTGCACCGTCAAATACAATCTTTCGGGCCATCTCACCCGCGGTTTTCCCTTGATTGTACCCACTAGTTACCTTCCCGCCCAACATACCATGTTGTAAATAGAAATCCCAGAAACAATATACAGGAACCCTACTTTTTGCACCAATTAAATCACCACTTTCCTCATAACTAAAGATAGCATTATTCTTATCTACATTAAAAGTCATAAGCAATACGGCCGTATCATCAGAAAGAGTAGCTACCTGTTCTAATACTTCTGACATCGCCATCTTCTCTAAGAATACAAATTGAACCTTTTCCTTAAAAGTAGGCATTATCTTTTCTAGTAATTGTTTATTGGCTTTACCAACTACAGTCTCATCATTAATAACGACAATTTTTTTTACTTGAGGCTGTAAAGCTAAAGCAACATCAATAGTACTCTTTATGTCAACGTCTTCAACGATTCCTGTTACCCATTCCTTGTCTTTTATATCCCCTTCATTAAAATTATTAACACCGCAGAAAATAATAGGAGTGAAAGGAAATAGCTCCTGCTGGTATTCTAATGCAAATTCATAGGCTGCATCATCAGTAACAATCAATGCATCAAATTTCTTCCCTTGATATTTTTGTTTATAAAATTCATATACATTATCTACATACTCAGGGGTAATATTATATTTTTTATCCATATACTCAAAAGAAAGTATTGCCTGCTTTTCTTGTTGAAAAGCCGATTTAATACCCTGTTCTTCTAATTTCACCCAAGGCATCTCAGAGTCATAGGAGTGTAGAACCAAGATCTTCTTTCGTTCTTTGTAGTAAGACTCGACATCGTCATTAGCCGCTGAATGTAAAATATTGGCCTCCTTATGCCCCCCAGCCCAAGGAATATCTCCGCCTAATTCTTGCTCAATTAGAAAAATAAAAGTCCCACCCAATAAAAACGTAATAATCAGCACAGTTAGTAAACTAATCGTGACTGTATGTTTCACAGTTATTTCTCCTCCTGTGTATCAGACGTTTTAACCCTTTTATACAACTTTCGCCATTTTCCATCCATCCCCTTCCTAATTTATTGCTGAATAATCAAAAAATTGTCAACTAGCCCTTGTCTAAAGACTATTCATTTTCTTGCCAAACTGTACTCTTATTAAGCTCAGACAATGCCTCACGAATAATGTGCTTTTAAAAACAAGACTAACAACCTAGATACTAGGTTGTTAGTCTTGTTTTCCTATTAGGATCATTTTTTCTCACTTACATCACTCTTGAAGAGTATTTGACTTATCAAGCAAGTGTATTAACCAAACCCGGCCTACAGCAACAGAGGGTACAGCAAATAGCATTCCGGTAACCCCAAAAAGATGCCCAAAAAGCAAGATAGTTACCATGATAAATATAGGGTGAACCTTAATCGCTTTACCAACGACTTTGGGGTATATCACATTATGATTTATTTTAAGTAAAATAATATAAAATAGCAGTACTTTAAAAGCCAATAAAGGTGAATAGGATAAGCCAACTAAAGTTCCTGGAACAGTAGCTACTACAGAGCCAATAACAGGCACAAATTCGGATAATGCGGATACTAATGCTAAAACATGAGCATAGGGTAAACCTAAGATATACATGCCTAGATAAACAGCACAACCTGAAAAAACGGAAATCAGCATCTGTCCTCTAATATAACCTCCTAGTACGATATTCACATCGCCAAAGAAGGCAGCAAAACGTTTAACCTGTAGTGGAGGTAAAAAGTCGGCGATAGATGAAGTAATCTTCCGACCATCCTTTAACAAATAAAAAGTTAAGAATGGTATAGCAATCATTTCTGCAACTCCTGAGAAAGTACGAATTAAAGGAATCACCGATTCTTTTACAAGGTTCACAGCAAAAACTACGGCATCCCGTAATACCTGATTACCATACTCAGTAAATTCAGCTGGCAGCAGATTCACTACCATAGAAGAATCAAAATGAATAATAAAGGCAGGGAACTCTCGAATAAAACCGGCTAGATCAGGTATTATCGTGCGAAAAATCATACTCATCAACATCACTAAGATACCTAAAAAACCAACAAGAGCCAATAAAACTGCCATCCCGTGAGAAAGGGACCGTGAAAGCCAAATCACCAGAGGATCAAGTAAAATGAATAGCAAAGCTGTAACAAATAAAAGTATCAGCAATGATTTTGCAAATATGTATAAAACAGCTACCACACTAATAAATGCTATGAAAAAAATAAAAATTGAATCTTTCCAAATACTCGCCCATTGTAACGGAGTTATTTTCCTACTATCTCCTACCATAATCATCTCCCCTTATTTTTAAGTATCACTTAAAAAAGCACTACATTTTCTTACTCATCATTACATATTCTATTCCCGCCTTTATAATAGCATCTCCAGTTTCTTCTAAGCCAAATCTCTTATAAAAATCCATTTTACTTTTTCTTGCATTACACCAGATTATCTTCGCACCTCGTATTTTTGCCTCTTCCAATACAAAATTCAGCAACATGGTCCCATAGCCCTTACCTTGCAATTCTTGTAACGTTGCAAATTTACGAAACTGAACACTACTCCTATTAGCAAAAATAGAAATAACAGAAACTAATTCATCACTAACAAATAAACCGAAATGCCTTCCTATGTCATCATCTTTTAATTTCACATATTCAATATCTTTTTCTGGCCACATTACTTTATGTCTTAAATTCCATGTTTCTTCTGCGGAAATCTCTCTTATATCTATTTACTCTCCCCCCTCTTGCTAATTATTCCTAGATAAGCATGACAACTACGAGTATATAGAATCCCCCTTAAATATAACATATACGTGATACTTACGTAATGGTCTATTTAAGGGGGATGCTTATCATATTCTAAAGCAGCCCCTAATTAACCTAGAGGTCTGATAACAAATAAAGATGGCAACTACAGTATAGTGCCATCTTTATTTACTAGAAAGTTGTTTTTTCTATATAGTGACAATTAACATTGATATGGTTTAAGAATAATAATAATCTTTCATAAAGCGGGTGAACTTTATCACCATACTTGGCTTCTAGACTTTCTCCAATATCTTTTACAGTTTTCATGCCATCTATCAGTAAAAACACACAACTCCCATATTCATCCAAAGACGTTTTTTTATATTCTGGGATTCTAAATTTAAGTTTTCTAAAGAATTTTTGGATCTTATGATCTTGTTTTACAAGCATAGTAACAATATTGTCTGTACTTACTTCGTATTCTAAGCCATCGGAGATTTTAAATATTATACTTAAAATCTCTTGATTATTCCTATCCATTTCTTACCTTGCCCTTAATGATAGGTATAATAGTTAACACTACCAGAGCTATTAACATTATAAATGCCATTCCATTAGAAGCAGCAAATCCACTTGGGCTAGCTCCCTGTATAACACCTGTTACTTGAAGTATTATACCGATAAGTCCTATTATAGAACCACCAGCAACAAGTCCGGAAGATAAACTAATACCATTTGAAACTTTAGTTTCTTTTTCTTTTTCAGATTTACAAGTTTTTTCTACGAATAGTTTAACTAACGCACCCAATAATATGATAGAAGTCGTAGAGATTGGCAGATAGAATCCGATCGCCACTGTCATGACAGGAAGGTTTAGTAAGAATAAAACGACTCCCATAACAGCACCTACAATAACCATAACCCAAGGTAATTTACCTGACATGATACCATCAGTTAATGTTGACATTAAATTAGCCTGAGGCAGTGCAAATGGAACATTATCACCAGTCATTGAAAGCTGATTGGAAAGTAATAATATAGTACTAACTACTACTGCAACACCAAATACACTAGCAATAGTAAAGTATTTCTGCATTTCATTTTTGTTACCACCGATTACATATGTAACTTTTTGTGATTGTGAATAACCACCAGCCATTGATATCGCAGTAACTATAAATGTACCAAATAACAGTAACGATTTATTACTTTCAGGATTTGCCCATCCCATTATAACGAATAATAAAGTTACAAGAACGATAGAAGCGATAGTCATACCAGATACAGGAAGATTTGAAGTTCCTATAGTACCTGTTAAACGGCCTGCAACGATAACAAATAATAGTGACAAGAATAATGATAAAATAGCAGCTGATATTGCCATTACTATATTACCGCCGGATACTACAAAGCCCCCTAAGAAAGCTAAAATTATCCCACCAAGCAATATCATGTTTCCAGCAGATGAACTATCAGCACCATTTCCAGCTTTGGCATTAAGAGTTTCCTTTATCGATGATACGATCGTAGGTATAAGTTTTATAGCACCGATCAAACCACCAGAAAGCATCATGCCTGCACCGATATATTTTACATAGCTGCCAGCAATATGCTTAACCTGCATGGAACTTATAGCAACGCTAGGACTATTCCATACAGTTGCACCGTCTCTGCCAAGTTCAGCAAAATAACCTATTAAAGGCATAATACAAAAGTTTGATAATATTGAGCCCGCAAACATAGTTAAAGAGACTTCCAAACCAACTATAAACCCAATACCTAATAACATCGGGCTCACTTCAACTTGAAATTTCCACTTGTAGAAGCTTTCATTTACAAAGCTTATAACGTTGTTTGCTACATTTAAAAATGATTCCGTTACAACTGTTAGAAGACCACCAATTCCGAAACCTATTCCCATGTACTTCATTGATTCTCCAGCACCTTCTGAAGCAACAAGTGTTTCAGATATAGCCATTGACTCTGGGTACATCAATTTACCATGTTCTTCAACAATTAGATAATTGTAAACCAATGAAGCGGCTCCTACACCAAATAGAACTCCACCTATACCAACAACAAAACCTTCTAAGAAACTAACCTGAGAACCTATTAAAAGGATTGCTGGTAAAACGAATATAATACCACTGGCAACAGATTCACCACCGCTTGACATACCTTGAAGTAAGTTTTTGCCAAGGATACCTTTTTGCTTAGCAAATGCAGCTATAAATCCTGAACCTATTATAGATCCAGGTATACCTGCCGCAACTGTAAGACCTGATTTCATGCCTGAATAGGCAGTAGATGCTGCGAATAAAACAGCTAAAATAATACCAATTATTAATACCGCAACATTTCCACCAGAGTTAGAACCACTTGAAACGTAGGGAACATAGTCTTTACCAGCTATGCCACCATATGCATCTTTAGATAATTTATTATTCATAAAATTCGCCTCTTTCTTATTTGTTATATTTAAGTCACACTGCAATAAATTATAGTGCTATTTAAATTGCCACTACACCAATCAAACTAACATTCATCTGCGGCATAATGGCCGCTGAAGCAAATACCCCTACTGCACCTGTAGCCTGAATCATATTAATTTCCAAAAGATTATTGCGACGGAATCCCCTCTAATAATTGCTGCAGCTAATACCGCTCCAGGAATGGAAGCCTAAACATTTCAGGTACACTCGTACTTGCAGGTACATAAGGTTTATACTGTTCCACAGGTATGCCGCCATATGCAGTATGAGATAAACCTTTTTTCTCCATTCTCCTACCTCCCAATCATTCTTTAAAATAAGTACTCTCAAAAAATACTTTTTCCTGCATTGTCCATTTTCATAGTACATTAGTAGGAAATTCCTGTCAATATTTTTTGTATAATTCAACTACTTTATCTCTACCTAACCACTATTATTTTATATAATAGGATCTAACTAGATCTTGCAAAACTAGCGGATTCAATTCACAGCATAATTGATCACTAAAAATAAAACACCGTCATATTCTATGACGGTGTTTTATCTTTACTATTTTATTCCCACTCAATGGTAGAAGGTGGTTTTGATGTAATATCATACACAATACGATTTACACCCTTTACTTCGTTTACAATACGACGAGAGATTTGATCTAATACTTCATAAGGCATTCTTACCCAGTCAGCTGTCATACCATCTTCACTGGACACGATGCGTAGTCCCACTGTATAGGCATAGGTACGTTCATCTCCCATAACACCTACACTCTTCATAGCAGGCAAGACTGCAAAGGACTGCCATACTTTACGATACATGTCAGCATTTTTTATTTCTTCCTGAACAATCGCATCTGCTTCCCGCAAAATTTCCAAACGTTCTTCTGTAATTTCACCGATAATACGGATGGCTAGACCTGGTCCAGGGAAAGGCTGACGCCATACGATTTCCTCTGGTAAATTTAATTCTCTAGCTAATGCTCTAACTTCATCTTTAAACAAATCACGCAATGGCTCTACCAACGCAAATTTCATATCTTCTGGCAAGCCGCCTACATTATGATGACTCTTAATAACAGCAGCCGTATCCGTGCCACTCTCAATTACATCTGGATACAAAGTACCTTGTACTAAGAAGTCAATTTCACCTAGTTTATTTGCTTCTGTTTCAAATACGCGAATAAATTCATCGCCAATAATTTTACGTTTCTCTTCCGGCTCAACAACACCAGCAATACGGTTCATAAAGCGTTCTGGTACATTTGCATATACTAGATTCATATTAAACCCTTCACGGAAGGTCTTAACAACCTGCTCAGATTCATTTTTACGCATAAAACCATGGTTAACATATACACAAGTCAATTGATCACCAACAGCTCTATGTACCAATACAGCAGCTACGGAAGAATCAATACCACCACTTAAAGCGCATAATACACGTTTATTGCCCACTTGTTTACGAATGGCTGCAATGGCTTGATCCACAAAAGATCCCATGTTCCAATCGCCACGACATTGACAGATATCAAATAAGAAATTACGCAGCATTTTCATGCCTTCTGGTGTATGTACTACTTCTGGATGAAATTGTACGCCATATATATTACGTTCCGCATTCGCCATTCCTGCCACTGGGGTATTAGCAGTATGAGCAGTAATCACGAAATTAGCTGGAGGAGTTTCAATATAATCACCATGGCTCATCCATACTTGTGTCTCTGAACCTAATTCAGTGAAAACATCCGTATTTTTGTCGATAGTCAAATGAGTATTTCCATATTCACGAGAATCTGAGTGAGCAACTACACCACCTAGAGTATGAGCAGTGAGTTGCATGCCATAACAAATTCCAAAGATAGGAATACTAAGATCAAATATCTGAGAATCACATTTCGGTGCTTTATCTGCATACACGCTAGATGGACCACCAGAAAAAACAATTCCCACAGGGTTCAGCGCTTTTATTTTTTCAATTGATGTTTTGAAAGACACAATTTCGCAGTACACGCCGCACTCACGAATACGTCTGGCAATCAACTGACTATACTGACCACCAAAATCCATAATTAAAATTAATTGGTTTTGCTTATTTTCCATAGTAAAAAAAATTCCTCCCACATGTAGATATTAAATCAAAATATAGCACATAATGCTACTTATTGTAAATGCCCTTTAGCAAAGTTTCTTTCCGTAAATCACGACAAGAGCATTTTCCATCTGCTGGCAAATTACGGATTGTATCCAAAATAATCCTACTAACCATAGGCGCATCATCATAAAATATATCTGTTAAGTCCTGATGAGACCATTCCTTAACTAGGCCCTCGCCATAATTTACTACAAAGTACAGTCCTGCATAACATGCCCCAATTTCTCTTGCTAAATACACCTCTGGACAGATACTCTGACCAATAATATCAGCATGTCCTTTCATCATCCCAACTTCTGCTGGGCTTTCAAAATGACGTCCATCTGTATTCGCATAAATACCACGTGTAAATATACGACCATCATAATGTTTACGTGTGGCTTCCACCAAAGTACTACGCACTTCAGCACATAATGCTTCTCGCATAATTAATAAATATTTCCCATCTAACTCCACATCTTTACGCACAGATAAATCAAGATAATCATCGGGTATCACAAAGTCTCGAGGATCTAATAAGTGATTTGCAGTCCCCACACCGCCTTCACTAATGATGCGCTTTACACCCACTTTACGAAATACCCAAAAAATTTGTCTGGAAGCATCAGCCCGGCTTACGCCGCTACGCCAACCATGCATTTTACAAGTAAGCACTTGCTGATGATCTACACTAAACAAGGAGAAAATAGGGCTTAGTCCATAAGGTGTAGCAAATTGTACATGATCATCAATTAACACCACTCCGGGATCATTAGCGCCTAAAGGAAAATTACTAGACAAGGTTCCTGAACCACCAATTACTGCATAATCAACCTGTATATCCATATTATAAAACCACCCTCGCTATATATTTGAGATTAAATATTTAGTGAACCACAGAAACGCAAAGGGCAAAGAGATTTTATTATAGTATAAATTCTCTTTATACTATTCAATAGCAGAAATTCGTCTGTGTGGCTCCTATAACGGTTTTATACAGTTCCCTACTCGAATGTTTTTATAATATTATATTGAGTATCACGCTGCGCTGGTTTTTTACCAGCTTCATTGATAAGACTTACCATCTTATCAATTGTCATCTGATAAGACGTTCCTGCGGCCTTAACCACGTTTTCTTCTAGCATAATACTGCCTAAATCATTAGCACCAAACGCTAGCGTTAATTGCCCAATACTTTGTCCTTGAGTCACCCATGAGCCTTGAATGTGTTTGATATTATGGAAATATAACCTAGCCACAGACAATGTCTTTAAATACTCCCAAGAAGAGATTTTCTCCCCACCCATCTCTGTATTACCCGGCTGATAAGACCATATAATAAAGGCACGAAAACCACCAGTCTTTTCCTGTAAATTACGGATTTTCTCCATATGTTCCATGCGCTGGGCATAGGTTTCTCCCATACCAATTACCATAGTAGCTGTCGTTTCAAGCCCAACATGATGAGCTGCTTCCATAACTCGTAGCCAATTGCTGGCACTAATTTTCTTAGGACTTATCCTTTGACGAACTTCATCTACCAAGATCTCGGCCCCACCACCTGGCAGTGAGTCCAAACCAGCTGCTTTTAGTCTTTGTAAGGTTTCTGTGATAGACAGACCTTCTTTATTTGCAATATGTAATATTTCAGCAGGTGAAAAAGAATGAATCGCAATACTAAAATTCTTTTTGATAAATGTTAATAATTCAACATAATAATCTAACCCCAAAGCTGGATTAAGACCACCTTGGAGCATAACCTGGGTACCACCTGCGTCAATCGTTTCTTTCAACTTTTCAAAAATAATGGATTGGGATAAAGTATAACCATCTGGATGGCCTTCCTTGCGGTAAAAAGCACAAAACCGACATTCACTCGTACATATATTGGTATAATTAATATTACGATCAATCACAAAAGTAACAATATTACCTGGATGCATCTTCTGTCGCATCTCATTTGCCGCCTGACCCAGTTCTAAAATATCTCCAGTAGACAACATTTCTACTGCTTGATTGGTTGTTAGTATTGTACTCATTTTACCACCTTTACAAACTCAATCTCTGGTACTTTAGGGCTTAACCCTAAACCATGAGCCATTCTATAATATGTCAATAACGCCTGTTCATGAGCAGGTGTAAATTGATAGTTTAATAAACCAATATAATGAATAATTTGTGCAGCTGTTAAGGAAAATTTACCTTGTAAGGTATTCGCCGCAGCCTCTATATGGGATAGTCCATAGGCAAAACCGCCCGTTATCTTCTCATATAATATTTGTACAGCCTCACTATAATGGGCAGCAAAATCACGATTAACTACCCAAACAGCATACACCATGGGAAGCCCTGTGAGTTTTTTCCACTCATCTCCCATATCATAATAATAGTAGCCTGGTATTTGATGATGATAAGCAGAAAGAGCATCATCTCCAATAAATAATACTGCTTGAGCGTCATCAAGCACCCCTTCGTTAAGCAATAAGGGGCTAGTAAAATATTCTGGAGAAGCCTGATAAGCATGGTGCAAAATAATTTTCAATAAACCATGAGACGTAGCCGATTTTGACGTTAGTGCAATACGCCCTTGGCCTAACTCCTCAATAGGACGTTTAGATACTAAAATAATACTCTCTAGGGCTCCTTCAGCACTAATAGACACATTGGGCAACACCATTAATTTTTCACTATTTCGCGCATAAACAATGGAAGATACAGGACTAATATTTAATTCTCCCTTGACAACTAAATGATTCAGTTCCGCTGGAGTCGCCGAATGTATATGAACATTTTCCCCAAATCCGCCATGAGCTAGTCCATAGTGCAGAGGCAAACAATTAATAAATTTGATATTTCCTAAACTCAGATTCTCCATATCATTTCACTCCACTTGAGATTTTAAGGGGATGGTAAAAAGTATCTCTTTCTACTGCAAGGTAACCAGTCTCTTCCACAAAGCTGATAATCTCTTTTTTTGTAATTCCTGTCTTCGTTGTAGCACCAGCCGCATGAATGATCTTTTCTTCCACCACAGTTCCATCTAAATCATCTGCACCAAAGGCTAAGGCCAATTGGGCAATAGGCAAAGTCAGCATCATCCAAAATGCTTTTATATGATCAAAATTATCTAAAATAAGCCGTGCTAAAGCGATCATTTTTAAGTCTTCCCATGAAGACACTCGCTGTAACTGAGTAAAGCCAGTATTGGCAGGATGAAAGGGAAAGGCAACGAAAGCTTGAAACCCACCCGTTTGATCTTGAATATCTCGTAATGTGATTAAATGCTTAATACGCTGTTCGATTGTTTCAATATGCCCATACAACATGGTCGCATTGGTAGGCAAGCCTAAAGAATGAGCAGTGGTAATCACATCGATCCATTCTGCTTTTGAAGCTTTGTTAGGGCAAATGATTTTTCGAATCGTATCATCTAAAATTTCAGCCCCGCCCCCTGGCAACGAATCAAGACCTGCAGCTTTTAATTGTTCCAATACTGTACGTATACTTAACTTTGAGATAGTAGCAAAATGTACGATCTCTACAGGAGTAAAGGCTTTTAGATGCACCTGGGGAGCAGCAGCTTTTACTGCCGCAACAATCTCAAGATAATAGGAAAATGGCTTATCAGGATGCAAGGCACTCACCATATGTATTTCGCTAAGGTCAGGGGTTTCCTCTACCGTCTTACTTACAATTTCGATTACCTCTGCCTTTTCCATGACATAAGCCCTACTATGTTCCGCCTTACAACCAAAAGCACATAAAGGACAACCAGACACACAAATATTCGTTAAATTAATATGCCTGTTCACATTATAATAAACATGATTGCCTGATTTACGTTCTTTAACACTACGTGCTAAACTAGCCAACCTTAAAATATCATTTTGTTGGTATAGTGCCAATGCCTCTGCAAAATTCAATCGCCCACCACTACTTATCTTTTCTGAGGCTATCTCTATAGGATTCATTTTTTGCCACCTCATTATCTTATGATGGTAGTTTGTCCCATCATCAACTCTTCTTTATACAACTTATAATCTTTCGCGATATTATAACCTTTTCCCTGCCCCTAAATGCAAAAAAATAAGATTGCCCGTCGGCAATCTATCAATGTCTTAGTATTCCATTTTCAGCATGCTGACCTAACAACTGGCCCACAGTAACGATTTCATAGCCTTCTGCCTTTATTTTATCTAATAGAATGGGTAATGCATCTGCTGTCTGCACAGGAGTATCTGATGCATGCATAAGAATAATTCCCCCAGGTTTTAAACGTTTCATTACTCTTTCTATAATAACGTCTCGACCAGGATTTTTCCAATCTAAAGAATCAATATTCCAAATAATAGTTTTATATCCTAGATCGTCTGTGGCCTTTAAAGATTGTTGGCTATAATGGCCATTAGGAGGTCGTATCAGAGTAGCATCTACACCCGTTACTTCCTTAATTAATTTATGTGACTTTTGGATATCCTCAGTTACCCATTCTCTTGTCCTATCACCATAATTTTCATGTCGATAACCATGGCTAGCTATCTCATGCCCATCCGTGACCATACGTTTTGCAACTTCCGGATATTTTTGTGCCCAGGGACCCATGATAAAGAAAGTCGCCTTCAGATTATGTTGCTGCAAGGTATCTAATATAGATGGTGTAAATTTATTGCCCCAAGAGTGGTCAAAGGTTAAAGCCACTACTTTACGTTCTGTCCGAGTTCCAGCAATTGCCATCGGTCCTTTTGAAATAAGCTCCGCCACTTGCACATAAACAGCACCAATTGCAAAGAGTCCCACCATGCCATAAAATAAATGACGATGATGAAATAATCGCCGCAAATTGAGAATCATAATCTTCCCCCTCCCACCACATACAATAGTATGTATGCGTTTAAGATGGAAATTATGAAGACAAAAAAGAATATATTATATTAATCCTTTTTAAAGACTCTTCCAATTACCGAAAGTTATGGTCGAAGTTGCTCCCCCTCCTGTGCCACCACTGCCGTCAAGTCCTAACGCTTTGATCACCGCTGCTTTGTACGTAATGGTCGGTTGTGAATTTATATTTAAAGATCCATTAGTATAAAACCCAGCGAGTTTCACCTGATTCGTGATTTGTGATGCACCACTCCCAGAGACAAATACGGTATTGTCGGATGACTCTTTGCTATTTAACTCAATTCTGTTAGTCGCCGCAACCAATGCAGCATTTCCACCCATGGCAAATTGATTGGTCAACTCAACCTTTCCATAAGAATAGATCTCCGTAATAGCCGAAGTTGAAGTCTTGTTGATAGAGCTGTCTGAATTAAAATTAATATCCTTCTGGGCTACGATGGTAACCTTCTCACCATTTATAGCGGCAGTATTCGTAAGCTGTAAAGAGCCTTCGGTATATATTTTTACCTTCCCATTATTAACAGCTTGAATTGTGCTAGCATTATCCATAATAATATTACCAGTTACATAAATGGTAATATTATCACCAATAATATTAGATGCTGATTTCTTACCACTAGTTAAATTTAAATTACCGTTAATATGGAGGGTCACTGCTTCTCCCGCTGTTGCCGTTAAGGAAGTGCCACTCAATTTGTAATCTCCAGTAGAAAAGTAACTTCCTCCTGCTAAGGTTGCTGATCCTGTTATCGTAGATAAATTTGTGCCACTTGCTGTTATAGAAGGCAGGGCTGGAATAGAGATTGCCAAAGTGTCTGGAGATGTAGGTACTCGATACCCTCCTGCAACAGCATTTCGATTCCAAGTATATTGATCCATAACTGGAATAATTGGTGTATAGGCCGTTCCATGAATAAGCTCCGACGAACTATTAACAGTAATTGTACTGCCAGAGCCAACATCTCCCGTAATAGCAGGATTATTATCAATTTGCATTTTTTCTCTTGAATAGGTTGTATATTTGCTAAACACATTGCCACTAATATTTCCACCATTATCACTAGAGACATCAACAGAGACTAAAACAGTTCTCGAGGCTTTTCCTACTGTTCCCTTAGATTGAATAACGTAGTGATTAGCAGCCATGAGGTTTGGTAAATCAATGGGCGTATGGCTGGCATCTGAAGCTAAATAAATGATCACATTATAGTTCTTAGTAAAATCTACATCATCTACAAACGTCCTATTGGAGTTAAGCCAGCCCCAATCGGGATTATTACGATTAAATTCTGCAATGGCACGCTTTGCCCCTGCCTCAGCGGCATATTGTGCTTCGATGGCATCTCGGTTTATCCGGCCAAATTTAACGTCATTGATTAGCATCGGCATTAAGCCAGCAATTAAGATTAATAGAATTACCATTATGCCTATACCTAATATCGTTGCTGATCCTCTTTGATTCATATACACCACCCCGATCGATTTAAGGAATATCATTTAAAGTCATGATCTTTGTTGTTATTAAATCTCCTGACGCAAAGGTAATAGTTACTTTAATTTCCTTCTTATTGCCTCTTGAAATAGGCTCATCAAAAGAAATTGAACCTACACGTCCCTTGGCTAAGGTCTTCGTTGTGGCTCCGCTTTTTGTTATGATAATAGCTTTATTCACGCTATCATAGGTGATATTTTTGTCCGTATCATATTGTAGCTGATTGGCTGATGTTCTTAAAATAGAAGAACTATAACGAAGCTCATTCGTTATCTCATTTAAAATCTGCTGACTATTTTGTCCATTCACGCCTTGCTCAAAGGAGTACTGATAAAGCTTTAACGATGGAGGTAATATTACACTAATTCCCGCTAATATGATTACAAAGATCATCATACCAACCAGAAGTTCTACAAGGGTAAATCCGTTTTTTTTTTTGTCATAAGGTCCATCCTTGAGGTGCTGAATAGTAATAATCGACAAGCTCTACATTTCTATTAATAACCTTTGAATTTATTCTTTCGGCCCACGTTACCGTTACTTTATATTGCCTCAAATTTGTATTTGTTTGAACTTCTGGTATTGTTAAGCGGGTTAAGTCGATTGTATATTGGATTCCCTTTATGGTTACGGGAGGTCCTACCGACGGATCAAATTCCGTTCTGCCATTATTTCTTTTTAACTCTTCTACAGTCTGTTGTGCAAGATATACTGCATTATTATAATTTCGTGCTGACACGGCCGTTATAGTTGCTTGACTATAGGTAAGCAAAATTGCTAGTAATGCAACGGTTAAGATGATGATCCCGACTAAAGAATCCATTAAGATAAAACCCTTTTGCCCACGCCCTGCTATCATTTTTCACTAGCCCTTCCCATTCTTGTATTTCTTTAGGAACCCTTTAGGTATTATTCGTGTAACCCTATAAAATCCCTGCATTATTTTTGAATCGTTTTTTAGTAATTGATACCTAAAAAAGAACATCAAAAAAGAGGCCGCCCATAAGTTTGATAGACTTATGGACAACCTCTAGTTTTTTATTGGTTTCGATGAAAAATGGTAACATTAGATGTGTACCAACATTCAAACCCGTTCCTGCAAAGGGGTTTGAAGGCTGTATTACATCATGCCGCCCATGCCACCCATGCCACCCATTCCGCCCATGCCACCCATAGCAGCAGCGCCACCGTCTTTTTCTGGTTTATCAGCTACTAACGTCTCAGTAGTCAATACCATTGCGGCGATACTAGCTGCATTCTGTAATGCAGAGCGAGTAACTTTAGCTGGATCAACAATACCTGCAGCAATCATGTCAACATATTGCTCAGTTAATGCATTGAAGCCCATGCCTTGACCAGCTTTTTTCACATTTGCAACAACAATGGAACCCTCAAGGCCAGCATTGTTAGCGATTTGACGTACTGGTTCTTCGATTGCGCGTCTTACAATCTCAACACCTGTCTTCTCATCACCAGTTACATCAATGCTATCAAGAGCAGAGATAATGTCGATGAAAGTAGTACCGCCACCAGCAACAATACCTTCTTCAACAGCAGCACGAGTTGCGTTCAAAGCATCTTCAATGCGGTATTTCTTTTCTTTCAGTTCTACTTCAGTAGCAGCACCTACTTGAATCACAGCTACGCCGCCAGATAATTTAGCAAGACGTTCTTGTAGTTTTTCTTTATCGAAATCAGAAGTGCTATCTTCGATTTGAGTTTTGATTTGGCTAACGCGAGCTTTGATTAGAGTTACATCCCCAGCACCATCGATAATGGTAGTTTCTTCTTTAGAAACACGTACTTGACGAGCACGTCCAAGATCCACAAGCTCAACAGTATCAAGTTTACGACCAATTTCTTCTGTAACAACAGTACCACCAGTTAAAGCGGCAATGTCTTCTAACATCGCTTTACGACGATCACCAAAACCAGGAGCCTTTACAGCTACTGCTTTGAAGGTACCACGCAATTTATTAACAACTAAAGTAGCTAATGCTTCACCTTCGATATCTTCAGCAAGGATCAGAAGCTCGCGGCCTTGTTGTACCACTTTTTCTAATGTAGGAAGTAAGTCTGCAATGGCACCAATTTTACGATCAGTGATCAAGATATAAGGATCATTTAAAACTGCTTCCATTTTGTCTGTATCAGTAACCATGTATGGAGAAATGTAGCCACGGTCAAATTGCATACCTTCTACTACATCCAGATTAGTGCCCATACCTTTTGATTCTTCAACAGTGATAACACCGTCTTTACCTACTTTTTCCATCGCTTCAGCAATCAGGTTACCGATTTCTTCGTCAGCTGCGGAAATAGAAGCAACTTGTGCAATCGCATCTTTCGTTTCAACTTTTTTAGCAGATTTTTTAATTTCTTCTACCAAAGTTTTAACTGCCTTTTCAATGCCTTTTTTGATAATCATAGGGTTAGCGCCTGCTGCCACATTGCGCATGCCTTCACGAATCATAGCTTGTGCAAGAAGGGTAGCTGTAGTAGTACCATCACCAGCAACATCATTGGTTTTGGTAGCAACTTCTTTAACTAGTTGCGCACCCATGTTTTCAAACGGATCTTCCAAATCGATATCGCGTGCAATAGTTACACCATCATTGGTAACGGTAGGAGCACCGAATTTTTTATCAAGAACAACATTACGACCCTTTGGTCCTAATGTAACTTTTACTGCATTCGCAAGTGCATTTACGCCTCTTTCTAATGCGCGACGTGCATCTTCATCAAATAAAATTTGTTTTGCCATTTTATATAAGCCTCCCAAATATTTTTTTTATTGTACAACTGCTAAGATATCTCTTTCGCTTACGATAAGATATTCTTGCCCTTCAAATTTCACTTCAGTACCTGCATACTTGGAGAATATAATTCTATCGCCAACTTTTACATCAAGAGCTACGCGCTGGCCATTTTCTAACACCTTGCCAGTACCAACCTCGATAATTTCACCTTCTTGTGGCTTTTCTTTGGCAGTATCAGGTAATACGATACCACTCTTTGTTTTCATTTCGCCTTCTAAAACCTTAATGACGACTCTGTCACCCAATGGCTTAATCATTGAAATTTCCTCCTCCATGATATGTAATGATAGTAGTATTGTTAGCACTCATTGTTAGCGAGTGCTAATCACATAATTTATGATATAAAATTCAGCAAGAAAAAGCAAGTGTTTAATAATAAAAATCAAGATTTTTTTGAAAAAAAATCCGTAAACTGATCCATCATCTCACCTTTAAGTAAGATTGCAGCTATTTTTCACATCTCTTGATTAGGGAAAAGTGCCTAACTAGGTACCCTATTTATCGTCATCCGGTGGCCAATTCCCTAAATAAATGCAACTAAAATTCAGATGGAGTTAGAACTCCACCTGAATCAAGTCTTCTTTATATTCTTTTCGTTGCCGCTTCTACTATAGATTCTGCAACTTCTTTAATTGACTTTCGTTTACTCATACTGTATTGCTGAATACGCCTGTATGCTTCTGTTTCACTAAGATTGTACGCATCCATAAGAATTCCTTTAGCACGGTCAAGAATCTTCCTAGTCTCTAGGGATTGTTTAACATTTTCTAATTCTTGTTCTAGCTCGGCAAATTCTTGAAATCGAGATAAAGCTATTTCGATGGCAGGAAATAAATTAACCTCTTTCACTGGCTTAACTAAATAAGCCAACACGCCTGAATCCTTAGCTTTTTCTACAATATCTTTTTGACTAAAAGCGGTTAATAATAATACAGGAGCAAGCTTCTCATTGGAAATGATTTTTGCCGCTGTAATGCCATCCATCTCAGGCATCTTAATATCCATAATAACCAAATCAGGCCTATATTGGCGAACCAAATCGACGGCCCTTGATCCATCAGAGGCTTCTGCCACAACTGTATGTCCTGCTTCCTCTAATATTTCCTTTAAATCCATTCGAATAATTGATTCATTATCAGCAATAACAATTCGCAATGATTCCATTCTAAACTCCTCCCTCCACCTTTCGGGGAATGGTAATACAAGCATGAGTACCATTATCTGTATATAATGCAAAACTACCGCCAACATCACTTTCGATTAGCGTTCGTACAATTTGCAATCCCAAGCTATTGGATAATTGAGGATTAAAGCTTGGTGGCATTCCAATCCCATTGTCATATATTTCAATTTTATATTCTTCTTCCAGTGTTGTTATATCGACTCCAATGATTCCTTCATGCCTTCCAACAAAGCCATGTTCTATTGAATTCTGAATCAGTTCATTAATAACCAGTGCTAAGCTACTTGCTTGTTCTGAAGGGAATACAACTGTTTCACCATTGAAAATGGTTTGCAGATTGAAGTCAGGCTCCAGCATATTTTGAATCACTAAATCGAGAATATTCTTAGCTACTTCTGCTACATCGATAAACTCTGCATCTTGCTGTGATAAAAATTCATGAACAACAGAAATGCTTGAAATGCGATTGACACTTTCACGTAATGCTGCTTTCACTTCTTGGGATTTTGTACGTCTTGACTGTAGCCTTAACAAACTAGCAATGGTTTGTAAATTATTTTTTACTCTATGATGTATTTCCTGAATCACCGCAGATTTTATTAATAACTCTTTTTCTTTCTTCTTTAATTCAGTAACGTCTGCTAGTATCACAACCGTACAGACGCTCACTTGATTTACAACAATGGGAATTGCCCTTTGTACTAAAACCATATTACCGGCTGACAACTCCGTCTCACAAGGTTCTTGAATTGTCATAGCCTTCTGAACTAATCCCATATTTGCCTGTCGTTCATAAATGCGCCTTCCAACAATATTTCCTACAGCTAAAACCTTGTAGATACTATCAGCTGTTGAATTCGCAAAAATAATTTTACCCTGTTCATTCACAATCAAAATACCATCACTTGCCGATAATGAACGATAGTGCTTGCTACTACTTGGTATTTTTACTGTTGATAATAGTAGTTGCGCTGTTTCTACCAACAGTTGATGGCCTTCCATGCGGGCCTCTTCCAAACTAGCTTCAAAGCTAACAGCAGCAATCACATTACCACTGGCATCCCGCACGGGGTAAACCTGCATTTCCATCCACATACCTAGTGCCCATTCCCGCTGTCCATGAATTGCTTTTCCAAGAGAAATACTGCGCCAAATAAGGGGTTCTTCTGATGCATAGACCGTTGTCCCTAATAAATTGGGTTTATGCTGCACATAGCTAGTATTCGGTTTCACTTGCGCTGCAATCACCAAAAAGTTTTCATTGCGAGCCTTGGTATATAAGGTAACCTGGGCATGAGCCAGATCACTTGCCATCCCTAATACGGCGCAAATCGTATCTAATACGGCAATTTGTGCCGGGGCTAATGTAGTTATTTTCCGACAAATATCTCCAGCCACTCCCATTTGTACCTCCAACAATCACAAAAAATGATTTTCATACCTTGCAATGTATACTTTACATACTTATTACACTTATTCTATAAAAATTCCTTGTTAAGGAATTTTCAAACTTTTAATTTATCCGATGACCAACTTGCTCTAAGACTCCCATCATTATGTAGGAGCTCTAGAGCAACTAAGTCCCTGGATAAGTGTGACTAAGTTTAGATGAAGTTAAAACTCCACCTAGATCCAGTCTTCTTTACAGTATACCAGTTATTAGCCATGCCCTAATTTTAAAGAGGGCTTAGCATTTAAGTGCAAATCGGCATAATCTCCGATTAAGTGTTGATAATAGGCCCTACAGGCAATCATAGCAGCGTTATCTGTGCACAATATTGGATCTGGATAATGTAGCGAAAACCCAGCCTTTTTGCATTCATATGCCATCTTAGCTTTAAGACCGCTATTGGCTGCTACACCTCCTGCAACAACAATCTGCTTCACACCACATGTAGCCGCCGCTTGAAGACTCTTGCTTACCAGAACATCCACCACAGCTGCTTGAAAGCTGGCTGCTACATCAGCTGTGTTAATTTCTTCTTGTTTTTGCGCCGCACTATTTAAATAATTTAATACTGCGGATTTTAGCCCGCTAAAGCTAAACTCGAAACTATTTTTTCCTGGCAAGGCACGAGGAAAAGCAATCGCCTCTGGATTACCCTTAGCAGCCAAAGAGTCAATATAAGGACCGCCTGGGTATGGCAATTTCATAACTCTTGCTACTTTATCAAAAGCTTCCCCAGCTGCATCATCCCGTGTCTGGCCTAACAATTCAAATTCATTATACCCTTTAACATGTACTAAAGAAGTATGACCGCCTGACACAACTAAAGCCATAAAAGGTGGTTCTAAGTCACGATGAGCTAAAAAATTCGCAAAGATATGTCCCTCTAGGTGATTTACGCCAACAAGGGGTATGTCAGTGGCAAACGATAAGGCTTTTGCTACTGATACACCAACGAGTAGTGCTCCTACCAAACCAGGCCCATAGGTTACACCGATAGCTGAAATATCGGCTAGTGTTACCCCGGCCTCCCTAAGGGCTTGATCCACAACAGGAAGTACGTTTTCAATATGCTTACGAGAAGCAATCTCCGGTACAACTCCACCATATTTTTGGTGTACGGGAACTTGTGAGGAAATAACATTTGATAAAATGATACGTCCATCCGCAACTACTGATGCGGATGTTTCATCACAACTGGTTTCTAAAGCCAGTGTTAAACAAGTTTTTTCTATTTCGTGCTGAATCTGTTCCAAAACAAAGGCCTCCATCTTTTCTATCATTCCAATACAATTAATATAATACTAGTCACACATACTTACTCTATTACATAGAGTAAGTATCATCAATCACCCTATAGGCCACGCAAGTGGCTCTTTTTTTACAGCTCTTCACACCACATAATAAGTGCATCTTCTTTGTTATCCGTATAATAATTACGACGTCTCCCTTGTGAAGTAAAACCAAATTTGTTATATAAACCTTGGGCTACTTCATTAGATGCTCGTACTTCCAAGGTCATCCTGGTAGCGCCTCGAGCTTTGGCATGTTCAAGAAGAGCCGTCATTAATTTATTTCCTAATTTTCTGCCTCGATATTCTGGTAATATTGCAATATTTGTAACATGTGCTTCGTCTACAATCAGCCACATACCTGCATATCCAATAATGTTGCCCGCTTCTACCAGCACCAAATAATAGGACAATTCATGGTTCATCTCATTGACAAAACCCTCCCGAGACCAAGGAGTAGTGAAGGATTGCTGCTCTACAACAAGTACACCATCAATATCAAGAGTATTCATACGCCGCACCATAATTGAGGTCATTTGCTCACTCCATGACGACATTCCCATAAAACCTCGGCCTCAGAACGTCTAATATATACCGGCTCTAAGCTCATTACATCATGTTTAATACCTTGTTTAACAAGTCTGTGTCCTAAACCGCCTACACTACTGGCCCGCTGGATAATAACGTGGGGCGCGGCCAGTATTAGATTTTTTCCAATCTGTTCTATCTTGTCACGATACATGACCGCCGCCTCTCCCATTAAGACTACAGGACGATCATATTGGCTCAATTTTTCCAAAGAAGCAGTAACCTCAGTCACAACTGCCGGTTGAATTTCCTTTAGTTCGCCCTCTTGCCATTCAAATAAGGCTTGATACACATTTCCCTTTTGCGCATCCAGCATAGGAGCCAAAATTACTCCAGGAACAGGACAGCCATAAGCCATGGCAGCCAATGTTGGCACTCCCACCAATGGAATATTCAGAGCATAGGCTAACGTTTTAGCTGTAGATAAGCCTATTCTAAGCCCAGTAAAAGAACCTGGCCCAATACTAACAGCCACTGCCTTAATATCAGACTTGGTTACTTCTGCCATATCCAGTAATTTAGCAATATGAGGCATTAATAATTCGGAATGTGTTTTTTTTGTTTGTAATGTAATTTCAGCTAATAATGTATCAGCAGTAGCTAAAGCAACACTAGAGACCAATGTAGCAGTATCTATCGCAAGAATAGGCATGTCTGTTTCAACTCCTCACAAAGGCGTTCATAAGCAATCCCAAAGGCACTTATTTTTATAACTCGCTCATTTACCTTACCACCATTTTTCCCAAAATCAGAGCGGATCTCGATCCACAAATATTCATCAGGCAGTTCCTCTGGAAACTTGTCGGCCCACTCAATGATAGAAAGCCCACCTGCCTGCGTGTATTCATAGAAACCTATATCAAATAATTCAGCTGCATTCTCTAATCGGTACAAATCAAAATGATAGATAGGAAAGCTAGCTTCATACACATTTAAAATGGTAAAAGTCGGGCTATGTACACTATCAGCTATGCCTAGGCCTTCTGCTAATCCCTGTACCAACAAGGTTTTTCCTGCTCCCAAATCTCCTATTAGGCATACTACCTGCCCTGCTGACAATATAGGAGCCAAGCATTTACCCAATGT
Organism: Pelosinus sp.; assembly: GCA_029239675.1. Taxonomy (GTDB): domain Bacteria; phylum Bacillota; class Negativicutes; order DSM-13327; family DSM-13327; genus Pelosinus. Next base: position 74,808 of record JARBUM010000005.1, read on the forward strand.
AAATGTTTCCTCAGGGGAAGCTGTTTTAAATTCTAACATCAGAAATAGTTCCTCCTAATTACCTAGTCTCTAGGCGAAATGATTATATCCTTTAGGTTCGAGCAAGGCTACCCTACCGTCCTTAGCTATTAATTGTACGCCTTGGCTTCGTTCTATTACTTCACCAATGACAGTTACATCAATACCAAGATCCTTTGGGGACAGAGCTTCAAAGTCCTTTGGCGAGATGGTAAAGATCAATTGAAAGTCTTCACCACCATATAGAGCATAATTAATGCCTTCTTTACCAAGGACAAAAGCTGCAGAACGCATTTCAGGAGACAAGGGGATTTTCTCCTCATATATCCGCATTCCTACATTACTAGCGTTAGCAATTTCATTGGCTTCACTTGACAATCCATCACTAATATCATTCATACTTGTTGCACCTAAAGAGGCTAGTATAGTACCAGCTCTAACCTGTGGTCTTGGTTCTAGATGTTTTTTTACTAAAGGCTGAAAAAAATCATACCCTTCCCATTTATCCTGCAATAAAAGTTCTAATCCGCATCCTGAATTCCCCAGCGTACCAGTTACCACAAGCAATTCTCCCACGCTCGCTCCTGACCGCCTCAGCATCTTTTGAGGCTCCACTTCACCCATGGCAGTTACATTAATAACCAGTCCTTGGGGACTGGATACTGTATCACCACCGATGATATTGACACCAAATTCATGGCAAATTTCTTTCATTCCCTCATATAGAGATACAACAAAGTCTACAGCCAAATAACTGGGCAAAGCAATGGAAACGACAACATGCTTTGGCACGCCCCCCATTGCTGCAATATCACTTAAGTTTACTGCAATCGATTTATACCCTAAATATCTGTCGTTACTAATTGTAGCTGCTTAGGAGTTGGGATAAAAGCGGCTGCATCATCCCCTATACCAAGAACTACATTTTTTTCATTATGGATAGTATCTCTTTTTATGAGATCAATTAAAGCAAATTCTCCTAATTGCTTAAGTTCCAATTTTGACACCACCTAATCACCAATCAATCAGTATAAATGTATTAAAATTCTGCCTTATCAGCTTAAAATCCTGCATGTAGTAACAATCTTCCAGTAAATAATTTAAAAACTTTTTTACTAACAACACCGTTTGCCTTATTATTTACTGCATTTACTTGAAAATACATAAAAAGCAACAAACTGAAGTCAGCCTGTTGCTTTTTATGTAAATTATTATTTTTTCTTTATTATCTTTTCAGAACGACTTAAGGGCTCTCCAATATCCATATGGCCCGATATGGTGTCAATCTTTTTACCTTCCACCATAATTTGCACTTTTTGTATGTCATGAAATTCTGTCAACGTATTAACAACAGCGGCTACCAGTAATATTTCCGAGGCTGAGCCACCTTTATTATTTTTTACTAAACTATCATTAAAATCAACATAAGCAATGTGATCCTTGACCGAGATATTTCGCAATTTAGTGCCTGTTGGAACTACGGACACTAAGGTAGGATCCTTGGTCCCTGTTATTAATAATTCCATGGCAGTTTGCGCGGGATGACTATTTTTAGGAACCACAAATTTCTCACCAATTAAATTGGCTGCATCTTTTGTCGCAAAATATACAGTCATAGTCATTGTATCTTGTCCTGGAGAGGCTGCTTTATCTGCCTCTACTCCAGCTTGTGACTTTTCATTTGGTATATTCGGTACTGTTGGCGACTGAGGAGTAGCACTATCACAACCACCTAGCATTACAGCTAGGAAAAGTAACATACTTACTAAAACTACTCTTTTACCAAACATTATAAGCCACCTCCCTTTTTAGCGGCTTGGGCGAAAAAGGCATCTAATCCTTGCACAATTCCTTGGGCCATCTTTTGTTGAAACTGGGGATTACTAAGTAATTTTTCTTCATCAGGATTAGAAATAAAACCTAACTCAGCCAATACGGATGGCATTTGGGTTTTCTTTATTACATAAAATCCCGCTGCATTGATTCCACGATCTTGCAGACCACCTGACTTAATCAAATTATCCTGAATACAATCTGCTAACAGCATATCATATTTACTCTTTTGATAATAATAAGTAGCTATGCCGCCTACTGAAGGATTGGTAAAAGCATTAATATGTAAGCTAACAAATACATCCGCCTTATTTTTGTTCGCTACGATAGTTCTGGCACTCAATTCCTCTACTGCACTGGCATTTGGCCCATAAACATCGACGTCTGTCTTTCTCGTCATCAACACTTTAGCCCCTGCTTTTTCCAATAAAGCCTGTACCCTTTGCGCCACTGCCAAAGTTACAATTTTCTCTTGCAATTTGTTAGCGCCAATTGCCCCAGGATCACTGCCGCCATGCCCAGGATCGATAGCAATCACTTTATTTCTAAGGCCAGCAGTGAAATTATACTCGATCTTAGGCACTACTTTATCAATATCAACTACCACACGAAAGGTCTTCTTATTAATCTCATCACTCTTTAAGGTAAAAACCTTATAATTACTATCTTCAATCATTGTAGATAAGTCCACTACTACCTGACTGTTATTATTATCTTTTTTGACAAACCTAACTTTATCAGCAATTTTCCCATCTAAAGTTACAGAATCATCTACTTTCCCCACTGCTGCACCGTTGATGTCAATAACTAACTGTGAGCCTGTTTTCCCATCCAATTTACTGCTAACTCTCACTGCATCCTTTGTATCAATTACTAAACGTAATTTACTGGTTCCTTCCACAGCATCATTATGTACTAACCAACGAACATTTGTTAATTGATTGTTACCCAAAAGTTTTGTTTGAGGCAGAGATATTGCTGTTTTTAATGTAGAGACTGCTACTGCTGGATTAGCCTCTAGTATATTATCATTTAACGCCGCCATGCCAACTTGAGGTACTAAAAATAGCATCAAGAATAGCAGACCCAACAAAGCAGAACGAAATCGACGCAATTGTAACACCTCCGTATGTCGCCACAAGCTTATATATGCTACTAGGCAAAATCTAATATATCATACATAATCTTTCTAAAAAATACATATGATGATATATTATTTAAAAATTCGTGCCTACTAACAAAAATCCTGCAGGACTTTCGGCTATAAAGTATAAAAATCAGGAAAGTATTTACTCTCCTGATTTTTCTGCGTCATTATTACTTTTTAACTACCAACTCTAAAGCTACAGGAATTGTCGCATCCACCTTTTCTTTGCTAATTACTTTTTTTGCAGTTTCAATTGCTATTTTACCCATTTCCTTAGGTTTTTGCGCTACTGTTGCAACTAATGAACCATCATTTACAGCCTTCACTGCATCCCCAGTAGCATCAAAACCAACTACAGTGATACCAGTACGTTTAGCAGCTTTAATAGCTTCTACAGCACCTAATGCCATTTCGTCATTATGGGCAAAAACAGCATGTATCTCTGGATTGGCTTGTAAAATATTTTCCATAACCTTCATACCCTTAGCACGATCAAAGTCTGCTGGTTGCTTAGCAACTACAGCTAAACCAGTAGCAGCTTTCACTGCTTCATTAAAGCCTTTGCCACGATCATTCGCAGCAGAGCTTCCAGGGATACCTTCTAACTCAACTAGTTTTCCCTTGCCACCTAATTTATCAACAATTAATTGTCCTGCCATCTTTCCGCCCGCTACATTATCAGAAGCAATTGCACTTACAACTTGGCCTCCAGCAGCAGAACGGTCAACGGTAATCACGGGAATATTAGCCTTATTAGCAGCTTCAATTGCTGGAACGATAGCCTTAGAATCCACAGGGTTAATGATAATAATACTTACTTTTTGTTGAATCAAATTTTCAATATTAGCTAATTGTTTGGATGCATCATCTTGCGCATCCATAACTACTAATTCCATACCATTGGCATCCGCGGCGGCCTTTGCACCATCACGCAAGTCGACAAAAAACGGATTATTTAACGTGGAAATAGATAAACCTATTACTGTTTTCTTAGCAGCAGGCGCTTGCGTTGAACTGCCACATCCTGTTAACAATGCACTCACACTAAATACTACGAGAAGTAACACAACCCATACACTCTTCTTACCTATACATTGAAACACAATCATATACCTCCCTAAATTTAATATGTAACCACGAAGTGAAGAAATCCATTTCTTTGCCACAGCCACCTCCTTTCATTTACGTTTCTGATCTAGAAATACTGCCAGCAAGATAACAAAACCTTTGGCGACCTGCTGATAGAAGGAAGATACATTTAACAAATTAAGCCCATTATCGAGAATACCAATAATGAACGCGCCAATTAAAGTTCC
>JARBUM010000184.1 GCA_029239675.1 Pelosinus sp.
CTGACCTTCTTCACCAGCAAAATCACGGATATGATCGATGAGGCTTGGGTCGATTCTACTACGGTCAAATACCAGAATATTAACCGTGCGACGATTCAGGGAATCGAAGGCGAAATCTCTGTACCTCTATCCGACCGCTTATCCTGGTCCGGCAATTATACCTATCTGGATGCTACCAACGACTTGACGAATACTAGGCTCTACAACCGTGCACGTCACAAACTCTCTTCCCGTGTTTCCTATCGCCAGTCAGAAACGCTGACTGCTAACCTGTGGGTGGATTCCTATCTGCATTATTGGTTCCAGCCTGCTGCCAACGTATCAACCAATACATCTTATACCCTGTGGAATATGAATGTAGAAAAACAGCTTACTAAAAACCAAACGCTCTTACTCGGCATCGATAATATCTTCAACCACAAGGACGATGCCCTATCCTTGCCTGGAGCCTTTATTCACGTAGACTTAACGATGAAATTATAAAAAAACTTAAAAAGCGTCTTTATCTATAGCAGACGCTTTCACACGACGGGGAGGTAAAACCATGCATCAGAAAGTTGTGCGAACGGCTCTACTTTTAGCCTTAATGATTGTACTGCAGTCTCTTCGACTCCTTGTCCCGGTACCGCCTTTTATATCCATGTTTGTGGTGGGCAGCGCCATCAACGCATGCCTCCTGATAGCATTGGAAATCACAGGCCCAAAAGCGGCCCTCGGAATGGCTGTTCTCGCTCCCATTGTAGCATTTTTTCAGCAAGCCCTGCCCTTACCCATCTTTATCCTGCCAGTCGCTTTTACCAATATGGCATATGTACTGATTTACCATATGACCTTATCTTACAATCGCTGGCTGGCGATCACCCTTTCTTCCATCGGCAGAATGCTGATTCTTTATTTCTCAAGCTCATGGGCTTTTTCCATCGTTGCTCTTCCAGAGAAGCAGGCTACGATATTAAAAGCCCTCATGAGCTGGCCGCAGCTAGTCACCGGAATCATTGGAGGAATCCTTTGTATGCTCCTGTTAAAACGATTAGCAAGTACGATAAATAGATCGACCTAATTATTATCGCCTCGCCCATCTCGTGGGACAACCAACCTGTCCCTGTCATTTACCTTATGGAAAAATATGTACTGGAGTCCCAATCATCAGATATTTTTTTAAAATCAAGATATCCGTATCACTCAGTGCTACACATCCTTTTGTCCAATCCGCTCCATTACCGCCACCATGGATGCCGACTTCCCCACCTAAGGATGTATACCAGGAGGGTATGCTCTTGTTTTTACTGGCATTCATCAAATTTTGGTATTCTTCCTGGGAAATCAGCCCTTTCTCCAATCCTTTTTTTGCATCTTTTTCTTGGGGATAACTAAGACCGTAGAAATATACATAGGGTGTCTCATCATTAATGTAACAAATAGCATAGCTTCCTTCTGGTGTTTTCCCATCGCCCTCTTGTCCTTTATCTCCTCTAGGTGAAAAACCCAGGGCAATTTTAAAAATACCAATCATTTTTTCCTCTTGGTACAATACCAACTTTCGTTCAGATTTAACGATCTCAATTCTTACGCTCTGGGGATTTGGCGTTATTGCATTAGACAATAATCCTGGGAATTGACTGCTCCGAAGTTGAAAAGGTGGAAAGCCACGCCATATGGCAAAGCCTAAAAGTATACCGATTAATAAAATGCCTACTACTGCTATCCGCTTCCATTTATACATGAAACGCCCTCCCTTGTTAATTTACAGACCTCTTAATCAATATTCTTTTCCATTTTATAACAACATCTCCATAAAAGCATCTGCTGAAAGATATAGACAACTATCCCATGTTCCTTACAAATAAATTTAGCAGCTATAACTATTAGAAACTTAATAGCCTGGGCTCTGCTAGCCACCGAAATTATTGTATGAGACACAGGAACAGGTTCCTTGTCCCATGTAAAGACACCAGCCCCTTATGCCTGTGTCAATAAAAAAGAAGCTGCTCATCAATTTGCTAATTTTGGCAGATTGCGAGCAGCTTCTTTCATCATTCTTACTAAACCATCGGCAGAATGCTGATTCTCTATTTCTCAAGCTCATGGGCTTTTTCGATCGTTGCTCTTCCAGAGAAGCAGGCTACTATATTAAAAGCCCTCATGAGCTGGCCGTAGCTTAGTCACCGGATCATTAGAGGAATCCCTTTGTATGCTCCTATTAAAACGATTAGCAAGTACGATAAATAAATAGATCGACCTAATTATTATATCGCCCCCATGTCTCATATAACAACCGTCGACTTTACAAAATCCGTTTCAAGCTCCCGCTTCCTGTACAACCTCAAATAAGCGTTTATTGAGATATATCCGTTCTTTGCCGATTTTTTGTGATGTAAGAAAGCCCGCATCTTCAAGAGCCGCTAAATAACCTGCAGCTGTTTTTCGAGAAACACTAAGACCATTTTCAATGTAAACCGTTTTAGTGTAAAATTCGTAAAACAGCAGTTCTACTAGCTCTTTGGAATACACTCGTGGCAAGACTCCCTTAATGTCTTCCCCAGTCTTGTCCACCAAAGCATTAATTCTTTTGACAAGTAGTAGCGTTTCTTCTGCTGTCTGTTCAATGCCATCCAAGATAAAGAGAACCCATGCCTCCCAACCTTCCTTGGTCCTGACTTCCTGCAATAGCTGATAGTAGGCTGTTTTGTTTCGTATGATATATTTACTGAGATACAGAATGGGACTATCTAGCAGTTCCTTGAGAACTAGATATAAGACATTAATGATTCTCCCAGTTCGCCCATTGCCATCATAGAAAGGATGTATCGATTCAAATTGATAATGAATTACGGTCAATTTTACGAGTGGATCAACCGCATCATAATCATCATTCAGATACTTTTCCAAGTTAGACATCAATTCAAGTATTTCCCGCTCACTACTGGGGGGTGTATAAACAATTTCGCCAGTCGTTTGATTTTTCAAAACCGTCCCCGGTAATCTTCTTACACCGGCACGATTTTCCTCTATGTCTTGTTGGATTGCAACAATCATATTCGTAGTTAGGACTTTTTTTGCCTTGACTAGCTCATAGCCCTTCCAAAGAGCCGTCCGATAATTTACAACCTCTTTGGCAGCAGGATTATTATAATTAGATTGTGACATAGCTTTAAATAGCTCATCATGTGTCGTAATGATATTTTCTATTTCAGAACTATCTTTCGCTTCATTTATCGTTACAGCATTAATAAGAATGTTTTTATTTGGTATTGTATCAGCATAGCCCTTCAATTCAGCCAATGCTCGATGTGATCTGGCAAGTTGCTTTAAAACCCTTTTTGTTTCAAGATCAATATCCGGTGGTAAAAGATTTAATATATTCTCATGCATCTTATCGCCTCCTCTTTATCCCATTATATGGGTAAATTCTTTCCATATCAATATCACGTAGGTAAAAATATAAAAAAATTACCCACGTTTTTAAAACATGAGTAATCATTACCTATCATGGGAGGAATCCTTTGTACCCTCCTGTTAAAACGATTATCGACTATTATCAATTAGTAGATCCTGGAGAATAACAAATGAAGAAGAAGTTCTGCATAGTGATTGCCTGCAGAACTTCTTCCTTTGAACGGGACAAGTGGACAGGTTCTTTGTCCCACGTAAAGACACCACTCTTATGCCTGTGACAAAGATGAGCAGCTTCATCATAGTTGAAGACTCTTCATTTTATAGTACCTCTTACATCTCGCGAGACAAATGATTGTCCCTGTATCTTGGTTACTAGCTTAAAAATATAAAGTATTAAAATTCATACTCTGAATAAACTCATAAAAGGCTTGAACCAGCTTTAATTCCATCGTGTCTTTATGGTAAAACATCCATGTATTACGAGTTAACGGCTTGCCAGACCGATAAATCATTTCATGAGTGCAAATATCTTTACAATTATTAAGAATCATTTCCGGCAAAAAGGCATAACCCAAGCCTTTTATAACCATTTCTTTACAGGTATCTACTCGGTCTACTTCCATACCGATTTGAGGAGGTGAGGAATAATTCTCATTCCACCATTTATCAACCAGCAACTGCACCGAATATTCACTTCGGTAATCAACCCTTGGTCGGTAAGGCAAATCAATAAAACGCAACGGCTCTTTGGATGAAACATACATTTTTTCAGTAAACAATAGTATTTTCTCTCCTGAAAAACTATAATCACCGCGAACAAAACCAATATGAACATCATTATTATATACAAGATTGACAATTTCTCTACTCCAGCCCGTAGTTACTTTAAACTCAATACCTGGATAATCAACTTTGAAACGCCTGAGCAATTC
>JARBUM010000052.1 GCA_029239675.1 Pelosinus sp.
GGCTGCAGGATGGTTATTGCTTTCATCATAGCCGTTCACCTCGTTCTAGTGCTGCTATACATTCCTGGTCAATTGCTTCCTGTTCACTATCTGACATTGACTCTACTTTAGCCATGCAGGTATCACATAAGGCTTGTGTGTAATGGTCTTCACACGCTAATGTATTGCATCCTTCGCACAAAAAAGATGGATTTTTACCGCATATATGGCAACCACGCTCAGTTTTAAAAATCCTGTCTATCTCTGCCGCTATCAAAGCACCAGCCTTTACAAGTTCTTTAATCCGATCATTCGGAGTTGGTTTCCACGATGTTATTGCCCACGGCCACCATTTTTCTACTATACTTCGCTCACGTTTAGATACAAGTCCATAACCCCAAGCTCTTTTATCAGCAGGCATTGCATAACACGCCGCTGCTCTTGCTAAGTCTCCTGCTCGATATTGTTTATCATGTTCCGTTGTCCGTCCCTCTTGCTCTATCTGCCGTTGACGTTCCTGACTTATAAGTTCTGCCCCGCCCGTAGTTACCTTAATGCCGTAAACAGCTCTATACTGCTCTGGTGTAACGCCCTGCTTTATTAATGCTTGTATTGCCTCTATAGTGTCAAACTCGCTTACATCGTCAAATACTTTTTCTAAGTTAATCATGTTATCCCGCCCTCCCCAATATTACCTCAATGAAAATCGGGTATCTTACAAACTTCACACTCTGACATTTCAATGCAACAAAATTCTATATCTGGATTTAATCTAAATTTGAAATTTTTACCTATCATCATATTGTGAACCCTGCTATTAAAAGAATGAAATTGAACATTTTGACCATAATACTTTTCAAGCTTCCCCTGCTCTCTTAACGATTGCATACCGTCAATCATTCCTTGGGTTTTAAAGGTTTTTCTTATAAGCTTGATATCATGAAATGCTCTTTTATAATCAATCCCTTGTATGCCCGATAAAACAAATGCCTCATAAACAATTACTTCGGAGTGTTTACTATACAGCGTTTCACCATCTACGATGATTCCATAAACTTTCATAGTTTACGCCCTCCCCAATATTACCTCTCTACTACCAAACTAAAATAGTTATACCGCTGGTTTTATTAACGGTCTGTAAATAGTTTCTTTGGCTGATTCTGTCCCCCAAACTGTCCATATGCACTCCATTGTAGGACTGCCGCTTTTACTACCAAATAAAAAATCCGGGCGCCATGTTAACGGCAATACTGCCTGTGGTCTAAATTCTTCGAATAAAATCCTACGTTTTGCTGAGTGCCAGTATTGAGACTTTAGCAACATTGCGAAAGGTTTGCCGTGTTCGATGCTTTTCCTTATAAACTGTTCTGACAAACTGAACGGTGGGTTTGTAATAATCCAATCACAATAACCAGGGGTATTAATCGTTTCCAGATAATCTATACCGCAAGACCCATAACCTCTATCATGTAGTTCTGTGGGAATAACACCATAACCTAATTCTCTTAACGCCTCAGACATATGCCCTTGACCGCAAGCAGGTTCCCAAATCGTACAATCTGGCAATTCAAGATACTCCATTAAGGCAACTGTTACATTTTTAGGAGTTGGGTAAAACTCCGTAGGGCTTCTATCTTTTGCGTTTTTATTTGCTAATATATCACCTTGCACTGTTAAACCTCCTTCACACTCTAGCCAAATAAACTCATTTTTTTCGTGCATGATGGATTTAGATATACCGTTTCCACCGCACTCCCTGCTGCATTTGTTGCAACTCTCATACTCCGTTTTTCCCATCCATCTAATTCAGAATTATATAATTCATTGTCATAGCTGCTGATAATCAAAGGTCCTTTATGTTGTTTACATAGCCGTAGCAGCTCTCTATGTTCGTCTACACTTGCAAATTCACATTTGTAATGCAGTTGAGTCCGTGTGCTTTTTAAATATGGTGGATCGATATAAAGCAGTGTTTCTCTACGATTGTACATTTCAATCAATTCTAGAGCGTTCTTGTTCTCAATTTGAGCCATTTTTAACCGTTCAACCGTATCTAAAATCCTTCCTGGCAACTTGCACCAGTACTTGGGTCTGAACACCGAATTTGTCCGATCATGCGCCCATGCTGTACTGCAGTATGTTTTTCCTCCAAACGCTTGCCATGTTCGTACCAAAAACCTTCTTGCTTTTTCAACTTCATCACCAGATGAATCATAACAGTCTCTGTATTCTTCTCTACTATACGGTGTCATTTCAATAACTTTCGCTAATTCATCTGCTGAATTGCGTACTACCCTAAATAAATTGACAACCTCACCGTCAATATCGTTGATTGTTTCAGTTCCGCTTGGATGCTTAGTAAAAAAGACGGCACCAGATCCAAAAAACGCTTCACAATAAACGTTATGTGCGGGGAACATATTGATAATCCAATCCGCTAACCTCCATTTTGCTCCTGGCCACCTTAGTATTGTTTCTGACAATTGATCACCCCTTTTCACTTCCCCATTACTACGGATCTACTACCATCCTCATAGACTATATAGGCTAGGATACGGTAGTTACGACGTATCCATTTCCAACTTGTTTTTACGCTGATCTGTCGCATATTACACCACCCGCCCGTACTCAATATCTGCTATTGCTTTAAATATAGGTAATGGTTGTAGCGTATACACTGCATTTCCTAACGCTTTTAATCTTTTTGCTCGGTTCTTTATTCTAGTTGCTACTCTCGGAGGCTCATAATCGTACTGTTGTTGTCCCATAAAAGCAGGATTACCAGGCCAAGGAATAGGATGATCGCATTCTATATCTGTCCAACCGATGGGAAAGCCCATAAGGCACTCCACCCAATCGGGGTTTAATTGACCGCCAACCATTTTTGCATATTCGGTTGGAGTAATTCCATCTCGAATATATTTATCACTTCTAACCGATCCGCTAGCAGTATGAGTACCCCATAAAATTCCCTCACGCATTACCGCACCAACTACACTATCTCTTTCTTTTTGGCTTAGTGGTAATGCGCTATTTTTACCGTCTTGTGCTGTAGGTGTAGGCCACATTACTACTTGTGCAAGCGTAACTGAGTGCATGCTTCCAGTTTTCTGCTGCGAAGATTTCATGTTTCCGGTATATACGTCTGACACCATTGGAGTCGGCCACATTTTTACAGCAGATGCTAAATCTGGTGTATTTCTTTTTCTTTCACAAGAACAATCCGCTCTAAGACTTGCTTTAGGCGTAGGCCACATTAAATTGCATGCCTCACTTGATCTGTTAAAGTTATACTGCTCTCGTTCGTTCGGAGACATCGTTCGTAAAATTCTTTGCTCTTTGGTCCCTGATTGCTGTTGTGAGCTTGTGGAGTGCGCCAGTATAAAGACTCTTTCTCTTTTATGTGAGGCTCCAACATCACAAGCTCCGTAGCAACTCCATCCAACACTATGCCCCATTTGGGCCAAGTCCCTAATAACGTCTCCGAACAATTCTCCTCCGTCCACAGAGAGAATTCCTCGAACATTTTCACCGACCATCCATCTGGCATTAATTTCGCGTGTGATCCTTGCCATTTCAGGCCACAAGTACCTATCATCAGATTTTCCTTTACGCTTTCCGGCTGTGCTATTGCCCTGACAAGGGAATCCACCAGCGCAGCCATCGATTTTTCCAATCCCGTCTTTTTTAAGTCTTTCTGCTGTAACTTCTCGTATGTCTCCATATATCGGCACTCCTTGAAATCTTTTATTTAATATAGATTGACAGTATGGGTCTTGTTCAACAAAGGCTACTGTTTCAAATCCCATCATGTGAGCAGCCAAGTCTAAGCCGCCTATTCCTGAAAATAAACTGATCCATTTCAATACTCACCCCTCCCTTACGCTCTAATAAATTAATTCGCTTCTATCGGAGCCGCTGGCTTTGGCATCCAATATTTTATAGCCTTTGCTTTTATAATTGGCAATTCCGTGGCACCTCTAAATTGTTTATTACCAGTGTTATTTGCACTCCACCATTCAGTTTCTTTATATTTAAATCTCGTAGCTGTATAAACGTGCCCATTAGCGTAAATTAAAACCTGCTCATTAAAATCTGGCATTCTCTCTTTACAACTAATCCACTGGTTTTGCTTAAGTTGCTCTTGCAGTTTTTTAATTGTCTCAATCATTTGCTCCGGTGTGCCAAATACTTGATTGCCGTTTCCGCATATTCTCATTCTCTTACCCCTTTCTTTTTCTAATCATTTTTATCCAGGCTAAATATTCACCAAATGTCACCGCGATATAACATACTGCTAACACACTGAGCATATGGATGATATCCACTTTTATCCCGTCCTTATGGTTTTTTACCATGCCCCCGATTAAGTAGCTTTTCAGCCTTTTTCCTATTCCGCTTTCGCCGTGGAGGCTCTACTAAAAAGGGATTTCTTCCTCCGGGAAAACTTCGGTACCAAAGGAGCTCACGTCATATCCTGGTGTTTTTGCAGGACTAGCAGTAGTACTGCCACCGCTTACAGTTTGCTTTGTATCTAAAAACTCAATATTTTGTGCTACTACGTCAGCAGCACGGCGTTTTTGACCGTCTTTTTCGTAGTCACGGATTTGTAAGCGACCTTCCACTAAAACACGGCGACCTTTGGTGAGGTTGTTGCCGCAAACTTCGGCCAGCTTGTCCCATACTATGACGGGGATAAAGTCTGCACGCTTTTTATCTCCATAGCCACTATCAACGGCTACACTAAAAGAAGCTACTGCTTTGCCCGTCTGGGTGTACCGTATATCTGGGTCGCGGGTCAGTCTGCCTACTATGATTACTTTGTTCATGCTTTTCGCCTCCTTTTTTCTTGCCCTTGCAATATTCGCAATCGATATAATAAGGGGTTTTGCTTGGCTTTTTACACTCGGTGCAAAATGATGTTATTGTACGCCATATTACGCCACACTCAGGACATGCCATTTTTACCATGGGATCTTTATAGTCAAGTATCACCCCTTTGATCTTGCATTCCAGGCAATCGGCTCTTGTGGTAGTACATGGTATGCATTTCACTTTTTATCCCCCTCTAAAGGTTATTTGATCTTCTTTATCTGGTATCTTTATCATGCGGTAATGGCGGTAGGGGTAATTATTTTCGGTAAAACCACGAATGACAAAGGCTATATAGTACCCCTTTATCGGTTTTGGTTCTTCACGCCAACTGCTGGCATGTACGGTTTTTATTTCTGGTACTGGATGGATTAAGTTTTTACTGCTAGTCCATCGCAGTCCGTGGACTCGTTCTTTTGTGTTGAAGGTATTGTTACTTTCTTTGATAAAATAACTGGCTAGGCGTTCGCAGTCTTCCGGCTCCCCTACAAAGGTTTGAATTTTCATAAATCCCCATTGCCAAAACTTTTTAATATGTTTAACGCTTAATCCAATGGAATTAATTAATATGTGGTGATGTATGCGACCTTTTTTATGCTCGGTGACTGCTATGTATTTGAGTACGGCTCCTGCCTGTTTCCACAGTCCACGTAATTTATCAAGATATTTACTAAGATACTTTTTTGCTTCTTCTGGTTTTGGTTCTTCCATTTCTTTTCCATATGTACAAGTTAGGTAATGGTCATCCGCATGGAAGTTAGCACTTATGACATAATATAATTTTTCGTATGCCCTTCTTTCATTGCTTTTGGCTTGTGGTCCTGGTGTAGGATTCTGATTTTCTTTTCTTGGTCTTTTAGTGGAACTATTTCTAATTGTGTGGTAATCAATGTTATCTATTACCTTTCCAGCTTTAATTCTTTTTCTTTTATACGACATGTAATTTCTCCCATTTCTAACTATTTTCCCTAATGAGGTATATTTATTTGCAAATGGAATATACTACTCATATAAGGTGTATAGTTTTGTCCTAAGATTAATTAGTTTTATCAAGTTTATTACGGCTCGAAAGCCGTTTTTTTATTGAGTTTTTGCCGTATATAGAATATAATTAAGGTAAGTTGATTTATATCTGTATACGGTCTTTTTTAAGAAACGCTTACGACTACTGCTAATAGTTGTAAGCGTTTTTTAGTTATGTATTTCTAATATTTACCTCCACATAGGAAATTTATGGTTTTTGTCGAATCATCACCTTGGAAGGGGGTGATTAAAATAGATCGCTTATTACCAACTATCCTAGGTGCGATTATAGGTGCTTTTTCTGCTGCTGCTTTTTCTTATGTTTATCAAGAACATAAGACTAATCAAATATTGCGGATTTTATCTCGTCTTTTACTAGATGAGGTGGTTAAGCACTCTATTTGGCTAGATCGTGATCAGTTATGTAATGAAAACCGAATTAAGAAATTTTCCGAAGAAATCAATATTGAACTTTGGGATGAAGTAAAATTTAAATTACAGGGAATTTCATTTAGCAAATTTGAATTAGTGCGCCAGCATTTCAAAAACATGAAAGAATTCAAAATAACTGTTAAAAACTACCCATCCGGCGAAAGCATGTATCCCCTTCCAGATGAGCTATTTCTTTCATATAAATCGGAATGTGATAGTGCACTTGCTGTTTTAGGGTCTATCTGTTACCAGCGAAATTCATCGATTGCCCATTGGATTAAAACAGGTATCAATCCAATAAAAAAGCTAACCAAAAAGCTTATGAAAAAATCCGCCCATGGCGATGATTCAATGCCATTCAAATAATCACCATTCCTTTACCGTCCCTGTCTCCAGCAGTGACGGTTTCTTTTTGTTTAGTCACTTGTTTCTCACTTCCTTAATAACTAATTTGATAAGATATTTTTTCTGTTTTGAGATGATTCTCTTTTCGAATCGTCTCTCTTATTATTTTTGCAAGTTTTTCCTGCTCTGCTGCTTCCATTCCACTGATCATAACTATTATTTTTCTTTGTGGCATGTCTTTGCTTCTAATATTCATGTTCTCCCCCCTAATTTCATTTGGTACGATAGTTCTTACTATTGAGCCATTTCTTTTTCAATATGAGAAAATGATTCACGCAGCTTTTTAAGATCAATTTCAGGCTGCAGACCTAAATAAGCAGCATATGAGCGCGCATTTACCATTACTTTTATAAAACGTTCAGCCTTTGACCAGCTTTCCTGGGGTAATGCCTTTTTATAATGTTTGCCTGAGTGTTTCCACACTCTTTTCGTTCGTGGCTGTAATTCATCCATTTTTAGCCACCATATTATTCCGCTCTATTTCTTTACCGATTTCGAACCAAAGTATCATCCAATATTTGCTCTTTAATGGATAACGATTGAAGTATTTACGATTATTCATTTTTTGCCTCCGAATTTGACCGCGACTATATCGGCATGATATAATATTGGTAAGTTAATTTGATTTAGTACTCGAATCGTCTGTGGACCAACACAGGCGATTTTTCTTTTTTTATAGGAGCAAATACTACTGAGAATAATGCCCCTCCTAGGGACCGTAAGTTAGACATATAGCCTTTCCATTCTGGTTCTTCATGTTTGTCTATGATGTTATCCCGACCTATTGTAGCTATGCCAAGTTGTACCTTATTGGTGTTATCCATTTCAACTTGAAGATCAAGTATGCTGGATGATAAGTCTCTTAACTGAATATCTGGCAAGTATTTTTTGCCCACTGCATTATTGAGTTTTAGATGCATATAGGATAGCCAAGGGGTATGGTACAGTTCAACCATTGCGATAACGATTTCATCCTGTGGAATTGTCTCGCCTCTTTCATAGTCCCCAATTGACTTGGTACTAACGTTCAGAAGTTCAGATGCGCTTTCTTGCGTGTAATCGGTATAAAGTCTAGCAGTTTGATAGATGGTTCTCCCTTTCTTCTGCATGGTTTATCACCCCCTTCCATGCGATAATATTACTCAGAGGACAACATTACTTACGTCCTCACCCCACTTCTAGCCTGTCCTTTGGATAGGCATTCTTTTTACCATTGTCCTGGGATTCTGAATAGAATATAGATAAATCCAGCCCCTAGTAATATGATGCTTGCGAGAGCTTTTAACATTGCTGCTTGCTGTGATCTACGCTGTACGGCAGTGTTAAATAAGTATTTATTCATAACACTTCCCTCCTATTATTGATAAAGTGCTTGTCCGATTTTACCGCGCCGGATATCATCCGGCCTTATGTTCTTCTTTTAATAGTTCAAAGGCTTCCCCTGAAGCAATCATAGACATAATGACTTGCGCTACTGCTTTTGCAAGGTTTTCTTTTGCCTGCTCTGTGACTGGCAGAGCAGGTTGTGTATTATTCATTTCATCCCCTCCCATATAAGGTATGAATTACTGCTTATCCAAGATTACTTTTTTAAAGTGCATCACTTTGCTACTATTTGTTTCACAGAGCATCATAAAGTACTGTTCTGCCTTCCTTGTGTTATCCTTAATTTTGAATACCTATTAGGAGGACACTGTACATGTCGTCTAAATTAACCCCCATAACGGTACGCACTGATGATGATATACTTAAAGCTAAGTTACAGCGTCTTGCTCGTTCCCACGGGCGTTCCTTAAGTAAGGAAGCTGAACAGATTCTACGACGTTTCGTGCAATACTATGAGCAAAAATATGGAGAAATCAAACTAAAGAAGTAATCCTCTTTTAACATCCCTTGCTAAACCACTAGTTTTGTATTTTCAATGCTTTGTTTCATTTTGAAATCATCAATATCAAAAAAAATTCTTTCGACATCTTGATTAAATATTTTGGCTATTTTCTTTGCTAGTCCATAATTTGGATTGCGTAAATTTATTTCTATTAACGCATAAAAACTACGAGAAATACCTACAAGTTCAGCAATTTCAGCTTGAGTCTTATTTTCCCCTTTTCTTAATCGCACTAAGGTTTCACGCATATATACCAACCTCCTTCTTCTATTATTTCAAAATGAAACACTTCTTGTCCTTATTATATTGTTTCATTTCGTAACTGTCAATACCTATATTACTTTTTGAAACAATTATTTATTTGTTTCTCATTGTAACATATAATAAACAAAAGAGGTGTTTATATGTCATTAGGAAAACGACTATCTCAACTTAGAAGAGATAAAAAATTAACTCAAGAACAAGCTTCAAAATTATTAAATATTTCTCGTTCAAGGATTGCTTTATATGAAACAGATAAGCGAGATATAGACACGGATACACTTCGCCAATTTGCTGAATTTTATGGGGTAACTACTGACTATCTTCTCGGACATGAGTTATTAGCAGTCAACATAAAAACCAATTTTGAAGATTTAACATCCACTCAACAGAACATAATATTTGATAAAATTTATGGCATGTATGCAGATGAAGAATTAATAAATAAATATATTGATGAACTTAATATTTCACCACAAAAAAAAATAGAATCAAAGAAATTAGTTAAAACTTTAAAAATTACGAACCCGCAAGATCAATCAAGAATATTAGCTGCAATAGTTGCTTCTTTAGATATTGGAAAAGACGGTAATATTTTTGCAAATCTCATAAGTGAAGATAAAAGAGGAGGGCAGACACAATCTAAGATATATGTTGGAAATACCCCTATTAAAACTGAACCAACTTCCCCACAATTATCTCCAGATGAAATAGCACTCATCGAGAAATATCGTCGCATGAATGATAATGAAAAAGATACTATGCATAAAGTAGCAGGCACTATCGCCCCAGATGATGAGCATGCTGCTGCTTCGGGAAAGTAAAAATTTTTACCAAGGGATGTTAAAAATACTCTAAAAATGACAAGAAGGGGGAAATAAAATTGGAACAATTATTAAAAGAAATTATCTCTCGCCTTGATCGCATTGAAAATAATATGATCACTAAAAAAGAGGCTGAAAAAATCATCTTCGAACAGCAAAAAGATGTTATAGCTTTACTGGAACGGACAGCCACAAAAGAAGATATTGCTAAAATAGCTGACACCCAGTCCGTTCATTCTGAATGGCTGCGTACGCTTGCTGCCGACACAT
The DNA here is from genome assembly GCA_029239675.1 of Pelosinus sp. Taxonomy (GTDB): domain Bacteria; phylum Bacillota; class Negativicutes; order DSM-13327; family DSM-13327; genus Pelosinus. The sequence continues at coordinate 9,955 of JARBUM010000052.1, forward strand.
CACAACACACAGCAGAAATAAATTTACTAAAACGCGCAAAATAACCACATCATTCTTGTTGTGGTTATTAATCTTATTATTTGATAATGATGTTTGCGAGATCTTATAATTTAATTACATGCAGGAATATTATGATATTTATGGTAGTTATATGTAATATTACATATTTAGGAGGTATATTATTATGAATAACCTATTTTTACTGGTATTTTTATTGTCAATGGTATTATTAATAATCGGACTAATTAAGCCATCTCTTGTGATTCGTTGGGGTGATACTGAAAAACGTGGCAGAAAACAAGTATTTTTAACTTTTTTTGGCTTGGCAGTAGTATCGTTTATCGCATTTGGAGTTACAACCGATAATAAGAAAGCAACAAGCAGTCAATCGTCATCACAAACAACACAAGCTCCAGCCGAAAAACCATCTGTTAAGACATACAAGCCCGGTCAATATAAAGTAGGTACCGATATTCCTGCTGGCGAATACGTAGCTATTGCTAAAAGTGATGCTTATATCGAAATAGCAAGTGATGCAACTGGTACCATGGGAAGTATCTTGGCAAATGATATTTTTCTAAATAGAAGCATCATAAGTATTGCCGATGGACAATATTTAAAAGTTCAAAATGGTCAACTATATGCCATAAAAGATGCTCCAAAACCTCAAGAAAAAGACGGTTTCCTCCCTGCAGGTATGTATAAGATTGGCTTAGATTTGCCCGCTGGCGAATATAAAATCATTTCAGAGGGCGGTGACAGTTACATAGAGGTCAGTGGTTCTAGCAGTCATTCCATGCATGATATTATATCTAATGATATTTTCCAAGGTGATAAATATATAAAGGTTTCTGATGGGCAATATTTAAAGATTTTCAGGGCAAAGATAAAAACTAAGTAAACTTATTATTTTTTTATATAAAAATACGCAAAATAACCCGCCCCTAATAGGGGCATTCTTTTTACCCTAACAAAAGGAGTTTTTGCTATGAACGCAATTTATGTAAGAGTATCAACCGAAGAGCAAGCAAAATCAGGGTATTCACTATCCGATCAAATTAGTTCCTGCAAATTACATCTTCTTAAGCTTGGCTATCATGATGAGGTTGTTGAATATATCGACGATGGATATTCTGGGGAGTTTTCAGACCGCCCCGCTTTTTCTAATTTGAGGGATGATATTGCAGCAGGGCGTATTAAAAATGTCGTCGTATATGATCCTGACCGCCTGGCGCGGAAGTTAGCTGTACAATTGTTATTTGCTGAGGATGTCGAAAAAGCAGGTGTACAGCTGCATTTTATTACTGGCAATTATGATTCTTCGCCCGAAGGTCGCCTTTTCTTTTCCATGCGTGGTGCTATTGCTGAATTCGAGAAAGAGAAAATTAAGGATCGAACCACAAGAGGCAAGCGGAGAAAAGCGAGTCAGGGCAAGATCTCCCAAGATTTTGGATTATTTGGTTATGATTTTGAACCTCTTAGCTGCACTTATACTATTAATGAGGAGCAGGCAGGAGTAATTAGAGAAATTTTCCGTTTGGTAATCGAGGAAAAAATGAGTGTTAAAAATCTTCAAGACGAATTACATCGGCGTATTATCTATTCACCTAAAGGAAATCAGTTTTGGGGATTTTCCAGTATCTTTAATATTTTAAAAAACGAAACATATACAGGGACTTTCCAGAGTATGCGTGTTCGTTACAAGCAAGACGGGATTCGTTCTAAGATTATTTCTGTTCGCCCTGACAATGAATGGATTCCTATTCCCGTTCCCGTTATTATTGATGAGTTTACTTTTAAGCAAGCTCAACAGCAGTTAGCTAAAAACAAGGTTATTAAAAGACAATCCATGAGTCAAAATTTTATTTTTAAAGGTATCTTGTTTTGCGGACTTTGCGGACGTAGATTACTTGCGCATCATAATCATTTCCGTAATGGCACTACTAAGCCATACTACCAGTGCGCAACACAGCGTTATTCCCGTGATCTGAGGACTGATGGTGTTACATGCTCCGCTAGAACTTTACCAGCCGATCATCTTGATCAAGTTGTTTGGGGTAAATTAATTGAGGTGTTTTATGATCACGATAAGCTTTCTGATTTTCTGCCAAAAGTAGAAGAGCCAGTAGCTGATAAAGCCGACGAGCTGGCAAGGATTGCAGAGGTAGAAACGAATTTGATTAAGAGGCGACAGACAATCATTAAATGGTCTGGTCAACAAATGATTTCTGAAGGTGAAGCGGATGAAGAATTAAAGCAAATTCGAGAACAGTTGTCCAATATTACTGCACGAAAAGAGGTTTTGCAATCCGCTATCCCTCCCGCCCCAGTGAATCAGAAATCTTTTAGGGAGATTGCTGATCAATTACGTCCATTAATTGAGAGTGGAAATCTTACGCCTGAAAACAAAAGGCTCATTGTCCAATCTGTTTTGTCAAAGGTAACTGCTGTCAGAACGGATCAGGGTATTGTTAGTAAACGCAATCCACCTGTATTTGATTTCACTTGGGAATTAGCATGATAATGTCATGCACTTTCATTCATAGCATCTTGATAGTGTGAATAAAAGTGCATGACATTATTTCTTCTTTATCTCGTCTTAATGTCAATAGAACAGTCTGACTCAATAAAGTTCAGTCTGACTGTTCTATTTTTATTATTGTCGGTGATCTACTTCCAGATATGCTTTTAATGCGTTTTGGAAAATTTGTGAGCAATTGACGTTTTCCTTGTCTGCAAGTTCATTTAACCATCTTGGCAATGTGACCATTTTATTTACGGCTTTATTATTCATTTTATCTCGAAACGATGGCATAAATACTTCGATTAATACTACTGTCTCATTTTCTTCAAGACGTATATCTTTAATTTTAGAAGGCTCTGGGATAATATCTTTATCCTGCTCCATGCCGTATAGATGTAGTTGCAATACTTCTTTAGCCATTTTAAAGGCTTCTTCTTCAGTGTCAGCACAACTTAAGCAACCTGGTAAGTCTGGATACTCAATAGAAATGCCATCATCCGCAAAGTGGAAGATTGCTGGAAATGTGTATCTGCTTTTCACGCATACCACTCCTTAGTTCTTTAGTAGATTTTCAGTAATTTTTTTAGTAGTTTTTATTAGCTGAAAGCAGGAGGTCTTGGGCTATATTTCAAGCCCTGCCTGCCGTAGTATGTTTTTCACTGTTCTTATAGGAAAATCCTTTCGCGGGTGCGGGATTGTCACCTTCCCTTTCTTGGTTGGATGCTTTAATTGTAAGTGTGAACCTTCTTGGTTAATTTCATACCAACCATCATCTTTTACTATTTGTAGAAGTTCTTTGGACGAGTAACTTTTCACCTGTTCACCACCTTATGACTCATTATAACATATGTAAAAACATATGTAAATAGATTTTATCTATGTTTTTACATATGTCATAATTATTTTGGAAACTTATACTATGCCCGTAAACAGTGACGCTAACAAGATATCATGATATAATAATAACTATTGTTATGTAAACTTAATTATGGAAAGGATGTGGGTTTATGCGTCCAGTATGGAAAGGTATGCTGTCTTTTGGTCTTGTCAATGTACCTGTGACTCTTTACAAGGCCACCCGCTCCAAAACTATTAGTTTTAACCAGCTACGGAAAAGTGATTATAGCAGGATACAATATAAGAAGGTTGCTGGTGATGGTGCCGAAGTTCCAGCATCTGAAATTTGTAAAGGTTATAAACTGTCAGAGGATCGATATGTCGTTATAAGTGATGCTGATTTAGAATCAATAGCCCCTAAAGCAAGTCGCATCATCGAAATATCAGACTTTGTGAAGCTCGAGGAAATTGACAATCGTTACTATGATAGCTCTTACTATCTTGTACCCGATCAAGGAGCAGGGAAAGCCTACGCTCTACTATTGCAAGGTATGACTGAGTCAAATGTTGTCGGCATAGCTAAATTTGTACTGCGCAATAAAGAATATTTAGCTGCGATTCGCCCGACCGATCAAGTTATTACTTTATCTACGATGTTGTTTGCCGACGAGATAGTGCCTGTGAAGGAACTAGAAAACGATTTGCCAACCAATGTAGAACTATCCGATAAAGAGCTTGGAATGGCTAAAACGCTTATTGATACTCTAATAACTAAATTTGAACCAGAAAAATATGAAAATGAATATCACAAACAAGTATTGGCAATGATCAATACTAAGGCAGGAAACGATCAAGTTGTTGCAACACCTGTTGACACATCACCTTACTTTGTAGATTTGATGGCAGCACTGGAAGCTAGTATGTCTGCTATAAAGAAAAATGAAAGCAAGAAGAAAACACCTCGCAAGACTAAGCAAAAATCAGCATAAAGAGACTCCCTATAAATTTAGGGAGTTTTTCTATTTTCTTTCCATAAACCACTTTCCCTCATCGTCAAACAAATAGACTTGCTTGCCCATGATCTTACAAGTATATCTTATCCCTGTGCCGCCCGCCTTGAGAGATGCAGCTAGGCGTACATCAAAAATTTTATCTACTTCAAATACTCGCCCATCTTCCCACTTTATTGATAATGGTCTAATATTACCACATGTATCATGCTTTGCTATAACCTCTACAAATACCTTGTAATCACTCATTTTCAACACCCCCTAAACAGAACGTATGTTTGGTTAAATTATAGGGTTTGCGCAGAGGGAAAGCAAGTTGTAAATACTGCCAAATAAAAAAGCACCACCGAAAAGTAAACAGCCTATATGTAAAGCCCGCCAATTACACTGGCGGGCTAACCTAAAAGTTATCTATGACAATCATCTTCTTTAGCCAATTCACGAACTATTCGAAGGATCTCGCGTACTATTCTTTCTATCTCTTCGACTTCGCGTTCTAATCTTTCTAATCTATTTTCGTCATGGCAATCTCCGAGTGACATAAATTAACACCTCCTTATGCTAACATAATATGTTTCTGAGGTATTAAAAGTGATAAAACATAAAAAAGCCACCAAACTCATAAGAGTAAGGCGGTTTAAATTGGCAAGCCCTTGCCGCGTTGTTGGAAATAAAAAAGCCGCCTTATTTAACGAGTAAGACGACCTTGGTAAATTATTACCGTTAGTGTGTTGTTATGTTCTATCGACTTAATTCAGTAATTTCATTGTTTAATATTTCTAAAACCATGCAGAATTCTTCTTTTGTGCTACGTACCATATCATTGTCTAAATCACTAGCATCAACACTTTTAATTAAGTTGATTTTTCGATAGCAGACATTTAAGCGAACTAAAAGGTTATCTGATATTAACAAATGAATCATTGCACTTTTCCAAGTGTCATCAGATAATTGTGTTTTAAGAATATGATAACTGCATTGTGAACCAGAAATCGAATTTTCTAAAACAGTGATATTTACACAAATTTCTTCGCGAATTAATTTTAACATATTTAAAGATGTGCGTAGTTGTTTATTTTGATCATTTTTGGATGTCCTATTTGCATTAAAAGCCGCTACTATTATTGCAACAATACCACCAATTATCCCACCAGCAACACTCCCCATTGCTGGTACAAGGACACGAGCAAAATCACTATTTGTAGTTGCAATAGCTATAATAGAATGAGCCATTGTCGTTAACATAAATACAGCAACAACTATAGCAATGATGAGATAAATTAATTGTTTTATTGTTAATGGGATCATCTTGAACTCCTAAATCTTTCACTTAAATTCCCCATAAGCCCCCGAACCGCAGGATTAGTTGATTTATTCAAATCAGATGCACGGAGGCTATTTGCTTTCCCAGATCATATACACCTTCAATAACATTCTTCATTGTTGTTGGAAAAGGATGTGCCTCTGGTTCTTGGATCAGTTCAAACCAGATCTTTATGTCATCCTCATTAACGTCAATAGATATACCGCAATCTGAACAAGAAATTTTGCGAGGAATATCTCCTGTAGAGTAGTATTTTCCACATATATGATTACAATTACGACATTCTACTACGTATTTAACCTTTAATATATTTATATTTGTTTGCGTGCAAAGAGCAAATATATACATTGCAACTTCAGCATCAATGCCTGTATCAATACTAAAATTCAAAGGATTAAGAAATTTACGAGTAGCTAACCGTCTCGTGCCTAACCAACAATCTAATTTTTTAAACAGTATTTCATCAATCGAGTACCCCTTCATAGTGTTTAAAATTGGAAAGTACAAGTTCCTCTCCCTCCTTTGTTTTATAGTTATACAAAAAATGTATAATATAGTGTTCCTTAAATACTTCAACTTTAATCTGGATCTTCTCAGGATCGCTTTCGTCATCAATTACATTAAACCATGTAACCCATAATTTGTCTAACGATTTCAACTCTGAAATAGTTTCCCTTATGTCAAAATAAATATCAGTTACAGCAATTCCTTCATGAGTATCTCCTGAACGTGCATGTACATTGGCTCCTGTTAAATCCGAAAAAGCAATTTTATCAACAACGCCCCTCTTACCAGCGGAAAACTTCGAATATGTATAAAAATCATGTTGTATTGAAGCTCTCTCAAGAAGACGGGCTATTCGTTGAGGAAGATTAATAGGGTTCTCTGAATTTGGTAAACCAAGTTCCGATGCGCATTGATCCGCAAAAGATTTTATAACAGAATCTAATTGTAATACTTTATCACGAAATGGTTTTTCAGCAGTTTCCGTAAGGTCTTTGAACATCTTATATAATATGTTTTTAGTATCTAAGATGTTTTTTGCAACCAATGAAAAAATTTCTCGAACCAAGGAAGATATTTCATCATATAATAACTTCGCATTGGCCATCATTTCAAAATAACTTCCTTGTCTATTCCATAATTTAATGATCATTTTTTCTTCACACGGCAAAACATCAACCCAAACATATTCAACCTGCCGCTGAGGAACTATGTTTTCACCATCATCATTAGAGAGTTCTACTGTCGTACCTTTTGCAAAACACATTTCGATTTTATCAACCACTTGATCATTATTTGCAATATTTAAGTATAGCAAAACAAAATCCTTATCAAGATCAATCTGTTCTCGTAAGCTATTGAAATTTTCTGTTGGCAATTTATTTTCTAAGAGACAACTTTTTACGTATTGTAGGTTTTTAATTTGATTCGCCACCGTATGGGAAAAAGCCGAAACAAACAGAGTCCTATTTTTCCCGTGAGCAATCTCATTAGCTATAAATTTATCGAATTTTTCAATCGAAAGTCCAGGAGTTCCACAGTTATTTTCAATGGCAGATAGCACTCTATTTTTCAATTCTAATTTAGTACCACTTACAGGAAGATGATGGGTTCGTAGTAAATCTTTAAAACGGTCTTGATTTATGCGACCAAATACATCGAGACAAAGTTGGATTGCCATATTATCACCTTATATCCTTAATGTCATTTTATGCTAAGTTTCAACACTATGCATAAGAAAACCTTCACTAATATATAAAATATTACCAAATATCTATGTTTTTTTATTCTGATTGTTTACGGTATCAGGTCAAAAAAGCACCGCCAATCAAGGTAAGACAGTGCTTTACATTCTTACTATTAGTATTTAATAAAAGTTAGCGCTAAATTAGCGCTCCTCTTTTTATTTTTATACCAATATAGCCAAGGATCTCTTATTCTCAATTTGTGTATTCTGCATATCGACTTTCACTAACATACCTTTCGCAATAACCATAAGTTAAACTACCGAATACAAATTTATTTCTCATACATCACATTACCGCCATATATCCTTTTATACACAAAAAAAGAGCCGTCCACCAATTAAGGTAGACGGCCCCTTAGCATATTAAAACTTAAACCCTGCACCAACATAAGCAGCCGACTGACTGCCTGCCACTTTTGAGAACATTGCACCCGCTGTGATAACGTTATGCCTGGTCAAATCAATCGTCGGTATCTCAGCTTTTATTGTGATTGTGCTGGTCTGTTTTAAATCGATCATATTTTTATCAAATACAAATTGTTCATCATCTGTCTTATCGAACTTGCCTACCTTACCATTTACCATGTAAATAAAGCTTTGTTTGCCAATATCAAACTTGCCGTCCAGCTTTGCAGGGACGGCACCAGGTGTATTTTTATCAACTGGCGTTACTAGTACCTCTTTTACCTCTCCTGGCAGATACACGGTTTCCCCTGGAACATACTGAAGCTTCGTATCTTTTTCTACTGCCAAGGCTTGTCTGTCGCCCTCTCCTAAAACGTGTCCTATGGCTAATCCTATACCAATGCCAAGAATTAAGGAGATAACAGCAACGATTATGAGGGTTTTGAGAGTGTATTTACCTGTGCCAAGTTTGGAGTTAATCAGGTTTAAAAGTTCTTCCTCACTCATTACGCAGCCACCTGCCAATCGGTTACACCCCTAGCAATCGTTGCCGCAAACATACGCTTACCCTCTTGACTTGCTAAAATAGCCTCTTCATTTGGATTGCTGATAAATGCAAGCTCAACCAGTACTGCAGGTGCCATCGTATGGTCCAAAACATATAATCCTGCTTCTTTGTCCACATCACCATCGGACCAATCACCACGGACCGGCAACGTGGGAAATTCCCCAGCCATTTGCGCCATGATATAAGT
>JARBUM010000185.1 GCA_029239675.1 Pelosinus sp.
TTTGTTGTGTTGGTGCCAATTTGGTGCCAAGTGTCTTTAATGCCTAAAATGCCCTTGTGCCATCTTGATTATTTTGACCGATGGCAGAGGCGGTTGCTCTATCCGCTGAGCTACATTGTAAAAATATATGGCTCTGTTCGTAAGTTTGTTGCTTATCCCAAACCTACACATTACATGAATATCCTTCCATAATCGAATCCGACTCTTTTTTTGGAATTCGGATACGATAATGTTATACTCAAATTTAAAAAAATGAGGTGTAGCAGTATGAATGAGAAAGAAGATGTCTTAGATAAGGGGCCTTTTTTTCATGGTACTAAAGCAGAACTAAAAATTGGAGATTTATTAGAACCACAACACTTATCAAATTACCAAGATAAAAAATCTAACTATATATATTTTACTGCAACATTAGATGCTGCTAAATGGGGTGCTGAATTAGCGAAATCAAAATCAAAGGAACGAATTTATATTGTAGAACCTTTAGGTAAATTTGATAATGATCCGAACTTAACTAACAAAAGATTTTCTGGAAACCCAACACGTTCTTATAGGTCTAAATCGCCTTTGAAAATAATAGCTGAATTAGGTTCATGGGAAAGACATACCGATGAAGAAATATATCATATGCTTTCATCTTTAAAAAAGTTGAGTGAAGAAGGAAAAAATGTAATATACGATTAATCCATAGGCTCTGTTCGTAAATAGGTGGCTACTTATTTCTTGGGCATTCTAATGGTGTAAAATAAACTTACACTTCATGAAATCGGAGCGATTGAAGCACAACGCAAATACGGTTCGATGGATGCCGTTTATCAGAAAGAGGAAGGACCCGCTATCGCAAAACGGATATTAGAAAGCCTTGGATATGCTTCCAAGTTCATTGAACGAGTTTGCTTTATCGTTGGTCATCACCATACACCATCAATAATTGACGGCATTGACTTCCAGATACAATGGGAGGAAGACCTATTAACCAACCTTGAATACATGCCTATCAAAGAGGATAAAGACAAGCTCAAACAGTACATTGAGGACAACTTCAAGGCGAGATACAGGTAAAGCACTTGCTACAGCTCGTTTTATAAAAGGTTAGCTTGAGGCAATCTTTAGCCCCAATTTCTATAGCTATTCGGCAACAATAATTGCGAACAGCCAAAATAGAATGCCCTGACAAAATGTCAGGGCATTCGCCCTATGGGGACATGAGCGTATAATCAGTTACGTTTCTGTTAACATATTGTTAAATATTCTATATTATGCCATTCCCGAGTAGGACTTTTAGCCTATATAGCGAAAGGGGTAGTATAAATATTGTGAAAGAAGGCGCATAGTTTATGTTTAAAAACTTAAACACAGTAACAAAAATTGTCAGCCTTATTGCATTAATGGCTATCGGAATGGCGCTAATTGGTTTCACAGGGTTCTACTTTAATCAAAAAGCAAGTGGGGACATGGACAAGATTTACGATGAGAATTTGTTACCAATTAAATGGATTAATTCGTTTAGAGTCAATGTTAGAAGTGGTCAGGCTATTACTCTAGAGATGCTGCTATTAAATAATGATAAAGCTAAAGAGCAAGAATTTGTCCAGCAATTTGTTAAATTAAAAGATGATAATGATAAGCTTATGGCTGAATATGAAAAAGTTGCTATAGATGGCTTTACCAAAGAGAAACTTTCACAAATAAAAGAAGCTTTAAAGTCATATAGAGTTGAGCGGCAAAAGTCGTTAGATTTAGCATCTAACGGTAAAAATATCGAGGGATATCAATATTATATTAAACACGCTTTGCCTTTCCTCAATACAATGAATAAGGTTGGTGATGAACTTGCGGAATATAATGCCAAGATGGCTGATGAAATAAGTAAACAAAATGATGCAAACGTAGTTTTTGCTGATAGAATACTCATTTCTACAACGATTATTACAATTATTTCTGCATTATGTTTAGGATGGTGGGTCGCCAAAGTAATTGCCACACCGCTTCAAGCAGTACTTACCAATATTCAAGAGATTTCGAACGGAAATTTAAGCGTAGAGACTATTAAAATTGATTCTTCAGATGAAGTTGGAAATTTAGTTAAGGCTGTTAATCGAATGACCGAAAATCTTCGTATACTTATTAAAGATGTAGCTCAAACAGCAGAACAACTGGCTGCTTCTTCGGAAGAGCTAACTGCAAGTGCGGAACAGTCGTCACAAGCAGCAACTCAAGTAGCCACAACAATCTCAGAAGTTGCTATTGGGGCCGAAAAACAAACGAAGGCAATTGACGACACTTCTTCAATAATTGAACAAATGTCAACTAATGTTCAACATACAGCTGCAAGTAGTAATGTCGTTTTTGAAACTACAAATAAAACAGCAGAAGCTACACAAAAGGGCCTAGGAGCCATTGCCACTGCTATCAAACAGATGAGTAGTATTGAAAAAACAGTAAATACCTCCGCAACAGTAGTCGCCAAGCTAGGAGAACGATCTAAAGAAATAGGACAAATTGTTGACACTATTTCCGGCATCGCCGGTCAAACCAACCTGCTTGCGTTAAACGCTGCTATTGAAGCGGCTCGGGCAGGAGAACAGGGCAGAGGTTTCGCAGTTGTTGCAGAAGAAGTACGAAGACTTGCCGAACAATCACAAGAAGCTGCTAAACACATAGCCTCTTTAATTAGTGAAATTCAACATGATACAGATAAGGCTGTTATTGCTATGAATGACGGTACTAACGAAGTTGAAAAAGGAACCGAAGTTGTAACTTCTGCGGGTCAATCTTTTGAAATTATCGCCAATCTTATAACAGAAGTTTCTAGGCAAATCAAGGATGTTTCTTTAGCAATGCAAGTGATGGAAGCAGGTAGTAAGAATATTGTTTTGTCAGTAAAAGAAATTGATACTATAAGCAAAAACGCTCTTGGGCATACGCAAACTGTCTCTGCAGCATCTGAGGAGCAATCAGCATCTATGGAAGAAATTGCCGCTAGTAGCCAAAGTTTAGCTAGGATGGCTGAAGAATTACAACATAGTGTAAACAAGTTTCAAGTTTAGGAATAGTTAAAAAAACTTATTAAACAGGCCGATGATGCGGCCTGTTTTTAGTAGTGTTTAGGATACAGTGATTTGTCAGAGGTTTCTAATTGTGTCAAGTTCTAAGGTTTGCAGCCTTAGAACTTTTTTATTTTTACTGCCCATAATTGCTGCAAAGTGCCGATTTGTTAAGTATGTCATTAATGCCAGAGTTTCAAATACTATTTTGTGGATGTGGAATATGGCAGGGGAATATTGGCAATGTAGCAAATCTAACAATATTGAGTGAAAGCATTTGAACATATTCTCAATAGGGGGAGATAGAATGATATGGAAGAAGTTGCAAAAATGACAAATGGTTCGAAGTATAATACACAAAATAAACGAGAGGTTTATATTGATAATCTAAAACTTTTAATGATTATTTTAGTTGTTATGCAGCATATTTCTGTTACTTATAGCGGAATGGGAAGCTGGTACTATATAGAAGGCGGAAATTCAAGCTTGCCATCAAAGATTTTTTTTCTTTTCTTTAATTCTTTTAATCAGTCCTATTTTATGGGATTGCTATTTTTCATTGCAGGCTATTTTGTTCCAGGTGCGTACGATAGAAAGGGTTTTGTTAAGTTCAATAAAGACCGATTCATTAGATTAGGTATTCCTACTATATTTTATATGCTTATCATTCATCCATTAATTATGTATACAATGGGTGCAGTTGGATTGAGAACAAAAGTTGAACTCATACCATACTACTTGAATTACATAGTAACGTTAAATTTTATTGGTGGTTCAGGACCACTATGGTTTGCGTTAGCTTTGCTAATTTTTTCAGTCATATATGCAGTGGCGCGTTTAGTTGTAGTAAGTAATGTTAAAAGTGCTCCGAAAATACCGATTAAGACCAGTTACATAATGTGTCTAACTATACTAATTGCTATGGGGGCATTTAGTATTAGGTTGGTACAGCCAATGGGTACGGCTGTCTTAAATATGCAGTTTTGCTATTTCTCGCAATATGTTATTTTATTTATAGTAGGGATAATAGCTTATCGGAATCGCTGGTTTTATAATCTTGACTATCGATATGGTGTGAAATGGCTGAAAGCTGTATTAATATTAGGCCCTATTCTATGGGTGATACTTGTAGTTGCAGGAGGAGCGTTGAAATTACAAAGTACGGAACTATATAATGGAGGATTACATTGGCAAGCAGCAGCCTATGCGTTATTAGAATCATTTATAGGAGTTGCAATGTCAGTTGGAC
>JARBUM010000053.1 GCA_029239675.1 Pelosinus sp.
TAACATTGTTTCCTTCATGCCGCGCAATCAAACGAACTTCACCTATTGCATCTTTACCTTTGGCGACACGTTCGTCTGGATGTTCAACACCATGATCAAGAGAATTTCTAATTAAATGAACTAGAGGATCACCAATTTCATCAATAACAGTTCTATCAAGTTCTGTTTCTTCCCCTTCAATGGTTAAGTTAATTTCTTTGTTTAATTCACGAGATAAATCACGTACCATACGAGGGAACCGATTAAAGACTTGTCCAACTGGAACCATTCTAACTTTCATTACAACAGACTGCAAATCAGTCGTTACTCGATCCATTTGTTCTATGGTTTCGACCAATTCAGTCAATCGATGTGTAATACCAATTTGTTCTAAACGAGTTTTATTAATAACAAGTTCACCAACTAAATTCAATAAAGAATCTAGCTTTTCAATATCAACACGTACAGACTGACCACTTTTTAATTTTTTATCCATGCCCGGTGCCTGTGCTGGTGGCTTTGCCGGAGTAGCTTTTTCTCCCGGCTTCGAAGCAATTGGCGCGGCCGTTGGTACTTCTTGTTTTTGGTCTATTACTTCTTCAGCAGCTTCAATGTCGATCATATTGATATCGACGCTAGCAACTTCTGAGACAGATAATAACGTCTCTTGTACCTTAGCTTTTTCATTGCTCGTAATAAATATAATCTCAAAACTCTTATCAAAATTTTCTTGTTCCAAATCTTCCGATGGTGGCACGGTTTTAATTACTTCGCCAATTTCATCTAAAGCATTCATGATGATATAAGCTCTAGCCGATTTTAATAAACAAGTTTCACTTAATGTAATCTTAATTTCAAATGGTTGCAACCCAGAAGTTCTCGCCTTATTCAATACAGCAAGTTCAGTATCATTTAAATCCACTAAATCTTTTTGTTGAACGCTACCATCCTTTATTGCTTCTTTTACCTCTGTTTTTGCAGTGGGAGCTGGAGTAGCTTCACCTTTTGCAATTGCAACAAGTTTTTTCACAAGTGTAGAAACATCAATTCCATGTTCAGTTTCACTTGCAATGCTTTCAACCATTTGTTCTAAGGTATCAACACATTTAAAAATAGTATCAACAATATCTTCATTTGCTTTTAATTGATTTTTTCTAAGTAAATCAAGAACGTTTTCCATCTCATGAGTTAATTCTGCTATTTCGGTAAACCCCATAGTAGCTGACATGCCCTTAATTGTATGTGCACTACGAAAAATTTCATTAAGTACAGATGGATTTTCAGGGTTATGCTCCAACTCAAGCAGACAGCTATTCAGCGTTTGCAAATGTTCGCGAGATTCTTCTAAAAACATTCCCATGTACTGGTTTGTGTCCATTTTTAATTCCCCCAATTATTTTATATCTTGCTATTTTCTTGCTAACTGAACCAATTCTGCTGCAATTGAATCTATAGGTAAAACTTTATCGACTAACCCTAATTCTGCTACAGCCTTGGGCATTCCATAAACAACTGCTGTACTTTGATCTTCAGCAATTGAATAACCGCCTGTTTTTTTTATATATTGCATCCCTTTTGCGCCATCACTTCCCATACCAGTAAGTACTACTGCAATAATCTTATTACCAAATTTAGCAACAGATTCAAACAGTATGTCTACTGCAGGTCTGTGACTTGCAACAGGTGGATTTTGATTAAGTCGAATGACTCGAGATTCGCCTTGACTTTCAATAGTCATATGATAGTTACCAGGAGCAATAAAAACCTTGCCTGATTCTATTATATCATTATTTTCGGCTTCTTTTACATCTAATTGAGATAATGTATTTAAACGATCCGCCAAAGATTTTGTAAATCCAGCTGGCATATGTTGAACAATGACCACACCGCAAGGTAGCGCACGTGGCAATTGTGTGATAATCTGCTGCAGCGCCCTCGGCCCGCCTGTCGATGTTCCAATTGCAATTAATTTTTCACTAGCGTGATTATTTACTATCATCGGTTTAATATTTCCTTTAATTGGAATAGAACTATTTATAACTTGATTTCTACTTTCTAACACAAACGGTTTTTTAATGTTAGCATTTACAGCAGCGCGACATTTTGACAAAATCTCATTTTTTATGCCAGCAATACTAGAAATCGGTCCCGAAACTTTTTCTATAAAATCTACTGCACCTAAAGATAAAGCTTTAATTGTTGCATCAGCACCATCTTTTGTTAAACTGCTAATCATCACAACAGGCACCCTATGTTCCTGCATTAAATGTTCTAATGCTGTCAAACCATCCATAATTGGCATATTAACATCCATCGTTACTAAGTCAGGTTTCAATTGTTTAATTTTATTGATCGCATCCTTACCATTACTTGCAGTATCTAAAACCATAAAATCTGGTTCCTGCAAAAACAAGTCAGATAATAATCTTCGCATAAATGCAGAATCATCAGCAATAATAATTTTAATCATAATTTCACCCCATATGCATTAACGTTTTTTTCGGAGTAAATCCCTTTGTCTCTTAAAGATGAACCTAATTAATTTAGACCTGACAGCTTCTGATAAATCGATAAATTTTGTACCACTCCAAAAAATTTTTTCAGGCCCTTTTACTTCAATACTTCTAACGACTTCACAATACGTCTGTAATGCTCCAACCTCAGGAATTTCAGCATCAACATAAACTCTTGTCCCTGGTGGAACAAATTGTTTCATAACCAATTGAATACCACCACCACTAACATCGCGAATAGAACAAGGAATTGGTGGTAATAAATTATGTTCAGCATCTTCAACCTGTACCTTTAATGGCAACATCGTTTCGACACGAACAAACTCTCTAAGCTGAACTTTGTCAATTTCTTTTGGCACTGACAAAATCCAGACTGGAATTGGATTTGCTTTTTTATCAATATAAACAGATGTAAATCGGTAAGAACTCTGATCTAGAACTAATTTAACATTAATGCCACTCCTTGCCAATGGTATAATGGGATACCCTTTCACCATTGGCATTGCTACAATCAGATTTTTAGAATCAAAATCTTCAATCCTACTTGTATATTTATTATCTTCTGTATCAGTTAAAATACTTACTTCCACACGCTGCCCAACTTTTAGAATCTCCCCAGGTGCAATCTTGGGATTATTCGTCATCCTTTACCACTCCCAACACAGAAAATTAACATCACCTTAAAAAAGACATAAACTTACTAACAAAACCTTTTAGCCCTTTCGTTTGTGCCTCTACTTCTCCACTCATAATATTCTTTGCAATCGTCTTAATTCCTTTTACTGAAACTGTATTAGGATACATCAAGATGAGTGGGACTTGTGCTTTTACCGCACGAACTAAATTTCGATCTTCATAAATCTCACCAAAACCAATTACCGTTAAATTTAAAAATTTTGCAGCTGTTTTACTTAACTTGGAGAATACAGAAAAAACTTCGCTGGCTTCATAAACACGATTAACAATCAACTTAACTGTATCACAATTCGGATAATTAGAATAAGCTTTCATAATTGCATAAGCATCCGTCATTGCTGTCGGTTCTGGTGTTGTTACTAAAATAACCTCATCAGCAGCTCTAAGAAAATTCAAAACATTATTTCCTATACCTGCACCAGTATCTAATAAAATAATATCGGCAATATCTTCACACATATTGAGCTTTCTCATCACTTTATCAAGATCGTTATATCCCAAATTTGCCAATTGTTCGATTCCTGAGCCACCCGATAAATACTTAACACCGCAAGGACCATTAACAATAACGTCTTCCATATTAATTTCATCTTCTAATAATTTAAGTAAATTATATTTCGACGAAGTCCCTAAAACGACATCAACATTTGCCATCCCCAAATCAGCATCAATAATCAGTACGCGTTGGCCTTGCATCGATAATGCAATAGCCAAATTCACAGTGATATTGGTTTTTCCAACACCACCCTTACCACTACTAATTGCTATAATTCGCGCTTTATGTTCGATATTCCTATTAGAATTATTATTTTCTACAAATTGTTGATTTTGAATAACTGATTGTTTATCATTTACTAATTTTCTCAACCGTTCTGCTTGATCCACATCCATCATAACGCTTACCTCAATAACAATTTCGCCAATTCTTTCGAATCCGCTACAACAATATCATCTGGGACACTTTGACCATTTGTAATATAAGACAATGTAATTGGATATTGGTGTACTAAATTTATAATAGCACCAACCGTACTAGTCTCATCTACTTTCGTAAATAAAACCTTATCAGGTTCACAAAGAGAAAATTTTCTAAGGATATCAACGGCATCTTTATATTTTGTCGTCGCACTAAGCACTAAATGCTTTTCAATATCAGGCACCACTGCTAATAAACACTTCAATTCTTCCAATTGAAATTCATTATGTTGACTACGCCCAGCGGTATCGATTAAAATCAATTGTTTATCACGATGCTTATCAATAGCAAGCCTCAATTCATCTGGTGAATACACGATTTCTAACGGTACTCCAATAATATCAGAATATGTTTTTAATTGCTCCACTGCAGAAATACGATACGTATCGGCTGTAATAAGTGCAACGCTACAAGCTTTATCTAACACAAAATTCGCTGCTATCTTTGCGATTGTTGTAGTTTTACCTACACCAGTAGCACCAATCAACGCAACAATCTTTGTTTGATCAGCCCCAATATCAATACCACGTGCTGGTCTCAATGCTTGCTCAAAATAATCAGCTAAAAAATCCACTGTCTCTGGTAAATCTTTATTATTCAAAACGGCTTCATCCAAAATATTTGTGACAATTTCTTCGGCAATTTTACTATCCACTTCATTTTCCGTCAAAGCATCAAATAAAGACATGGTTTCAACTTTATTCTGTGGAACAGCATTGATTACCTGTTCCAACATTTTTTTCATATTATCCAATTCTTGTTGAAGTTTTAATATCTTATCATCTTTTTCTGTTGAGCTTTCATTTTCCTCTATTGGTTTTATTTGAAGAGTATTCTCTTCTTGCTTAACTTCACTTTTATTGAGATTATTTTCAGTTACTTCATCTTTGACTTTACTAGCATCTAATATAGAACTAGCTGGTAGCTTACTACCAGCATTTTGATATTGTTTTACTATATTTTGCGGAACCATTGCCTCTGAGCTAACAAGGGATAAACTAGGCGTTGCAGTTACTAAGGGCTTGTCTTCTACCGCTGCCGTTACTTCAATCATTTCTTTCCCCATATAGCCTAAGATACCACCTTTATGGAAACGCCGTGTATGCAAAATAACTGCATCAATCCCTAGCTGGCTTTTCACTTGACTCATCGCTTCTTGCATAGAACTAGCCGTAAATACTTTTACTTTCATTTAGATCTTCACCACCCCTAAAACCTGTATTTCTACATCAGGTTGAATTTCTACATGGGATAATACGACAACTCCTGGAATCGACCGTTCAATCAGCTTGCGAAAATATAAACGAACCGCGGGGCTTGTAAGAACAAGCGGTTGATAGCCTAAATTTGTCAATTTAGGTAATTCAACATTCAAACTGTTGAGTAAGCGTTGCATATTATTTGGTTCTAATGTTACATAAGAACCATGGTCATTCCGCTGTACAGCAGAGGAAATAATGTTTTCAGTAGCAGGGTCTAACGTAACAGTTGGTAAAATATTATTTTGAACATTTTGTTTTGTTATCTGCCTAGACAACGCATGTCTTACATATTCTGTTAATATTTCTGTATCTTTTGTCAATTTGGCATAATCAGCTAACACCTCTAAAATAGTAACCATATCACGAATAGAAATACGTTCTTTCAGTAAATTAGCCAATACTTTTTGTATGTCACCAATTGACAATAAATCGGGCAACAACTCTTCAACAACAGATGCATTGTTCTGCTTGATACTGTCTACCAAATTTTGCGTTTCTTGACGTCCCAAAATCTCTGAAGCATGTGATTTTATAACCTCTGTAATATGCGTCGCAAGAACAGATACAGCATCAACAACAGTATAACCATTGAGTTCTGCTTGTTCTCTCTCTGATTCTGGAATCCAAAGAGCGGGTAGCCCAAAAGCTGGTTCTACGGTATCAATACCTGTAATCTCTTCAAATACCGTCCCAGAATTCATTGCTAAATAATGATCAAGTAATAATTCGCCCTTTGCTATCTCAATTCCTTTTAATTTGACACTATACGCATTTGGCTTAATTTGTATATTATCACGAATTCGAATTGTTGGCACAACAAGTCCCATTTCAAGCGCACATTGCCGCCGAATCATAACAATACGTTCTAGTAAATCTCCACCTTGCCCTGTATCTACTAGCGGAATCAAACTATAGCCAATTTCAAGCTCCATTGGATCAACTTGTAAAAGCGAAATAATATTTTCTGGTTTTCTAATTTCTTCTTTTTCTTTTTCCTCTTGTTGAACCATACTATTTTCCACTGACTCCGTAGCACTTTTTCTTAAATTATATGCAATCACAAATGTAATCAAGGATAACGTTATAAATGGAACACCTGGCAAGCCTGGTATAACTGCAAGCATGAACAAAACACCCGATGCAATAAAAAACACTCTAGGATTATTAAATAATTGTGTAGTTAAATCTTGCCCTAAATTATTATCAGACGCTGCCCTTGTAACCACAATACCAGTCGCTGTTGAAACTAATAACGCCGGAATTTGGTTTACTAAACCTTCCCCCACTGTTAATAACGTATACGTCGATAATGCATGCGTTACATCTAAATTTCGTTGTACCATTCCAATAACAAAACCACCAATGATGTTGATCATGATAATGATAATTGCGGCAATCGCATCACCTTTTACGAATTTACTCGCACCATCCATAGCCCCATAAAAATCGGCTTCATTTTGTATTTTCATACGTCTTGTCCGCGCTTCGGCATCAGAAATTGCTCCTGAGTTCAAATCCGCATCAATACTCATTTGCTTCCCTGGCATTGCATCCAAAGTAAACCGTGCTGCAACTTCAGCGACACGTTCTGACCCTTTAGTAATAACAATAAAATTAATAATAACTAAGATAACAAACACGATAAAACCGACAACTGCATTACCACCAACAACAAAGTTACCAAACGACATGATAACCTCTCCAGCATATCCCTGAAGTAAAATCAAGCGTGTTGACGATACATTGAGTGCCAAGCGAAATAAAGTAGTAACCAGTAACAAAGATGGAAACACTGAAAAATCAAGTGGTTCAACATTATAAATTGCCACCATAATAATTACTAACGCTAACGTAATATTAACACATAATAATAAATCCAATAGTATGGTAGGCAGCGGAATGATCATCATAATAACGATTGTGATGATAGCAAGTGCTACAATGATATCACTATATTTTTTTATAAATCCCATAGAAGAAGTTTGTGTAGCCAAAATTTTTCGCTCCTCACCCTGTGCAGTTTATTACGACAATTTCTTTTTTAACCTATAAACGTATGCTAGAACTTCTGCAACAGATTTATAAAGTTCTTGTGGTACTACATCGCCAATCTCGGCAGTAGCATACAAAGCCCGCGCAAGCGGTTTATTTTCAACGATAACAACCCTAGCTTCTTTTGCAATAGTCTTAATACGTTGTGCAATCAAATCGCGACCTTTTGCAACAATAACTGGTGCCATCATTCCTTTTTCATATTTCAATGCAACAGCGAAATGCGTCGGATTCGTAACGATTACATCAGCTTTAGGTACTTCCTGCATCATGCGTTGCATCGCTATAGCCCTTTGCTTTTGCTTAATTTTCGCTTTAACCTGAGGATTACCATCAGACTGTTTTGCTTCCTCTTTGACGTCTTGCTTACTCATTTTTAAACTTTCAGCGTGTTGCCATTTTTGATAAAGATAGTCGATTGCTGCAAGCACCAATAATACCTCACATATTTGAAATACTAAACTGAAAATTAACAACGATACCGTATGTAAAGCTACAAAAATATCTGCATAAATCAACTTGGGTAACTGGGTCATTTCTTCTTTTAAAAAACGAATAATAAAATATCCAATGATAATAATTTTAAAAATTGATTTTATAAGCTCAACCAATGAATTTTTTGAAAACATCCGTTGAGCGCCCGCCATAGGATCAAGTTTACTAAGTTTTGGCATAATTGGTTCCAGTGTAAAATTGATACCAACTTGGAATAAATTCACAATAACAGCAACAACCATAATTGAAAGCATAATTGGCAAAGTTGTTTTTGCCAACACTTTTAGAACATCAATAAAAATATTCATCACTATTTCTGATGTGATGTCCGCTGGTAAATTAGAAAAAACAAACATCATGTAATTCGCTATTTGCTCATAAATATAACCACCCAAAATTTTAAGTGAAAAAAAAGCCATTAGCAAAATAAAAGTAGAATTTATTTCCTGACTTTTCCCTACTTGTCCCTTACTTTTAGCATCCTCTTTCTTTTTGGATGTTGCTTCTTCTGTTTTTTCACCATTAAATAATTGTAAATCAAAACAAAATTCAATTTTATTTGTGCTTTTGTTTTCAGGTTTACTCCATAGCTCGTAATATAATATAAATATTTCCATACATTTCATTAAACGCCACGTCCAAAAACAAGATGTAAAACGGTAAAGCAAAGGCCAATACAAATAAACCAACGAAGATCTTTGCAGGAATACCCACAACAAAAATATTCATTTGCGGCATCGTTCGTGCTAAAACCCCTAACGCTACATCAGTTAAAGTAATTGCCACCAATACTGGTAAACTTATTTTTATAGCAACAGCAAACGACCCCGCAACCATATCAACAACTAATTTTGTAATACTGACCGAAAATGGACTACCTAAAACCGGAATCAATCGAAAACTATCAAATAGACCTGTTAATAATAAATGATGACTATTAGTTACAAGAAAAACAATAATTGCCAAATTGTATTTAAAACTACCGATTAATGGTATCTGTTGCCCTGTTGTTGGATCTAGTACATTAACCATAGCAAAACCAACTTGCATATCTAATATTTGTCCTGCCATCCGAATAGCTGAAAAAGTTAACGAAGCTATAAATCCGATGATCCAACCAATAAAAAGCTCTGTACAAACGACAATAATATAACCAATTAGCGAATCTGGAATAACCGTTCCCGTCTGTAATTGTATGACTGGAAATAGTACTAACGAAATTGCAATAGCAGCACTGGCTCTAATCACAGCCGGAATATTACTACTTCCTAAAAATGGAGATATAATAAAAATACCACTAATTCTCGTTAGTACCAGCAAATATAAGCCCAATTGATTTTGTAATATATTTAATACATCCAATTTTTCCACCTATTAGCCAATAAATCCAGGCAATCCTATAAATATATTTCTAACATAATCAGTTAACAGTCTAAGCATCCATGGTCCAAAAATTACAATAGCAAGAAAAACTGCAATGATTTTAGGAATAAAAGCTAACGTTTGTTCTTGAATTTGAGTCGTTGCCTGAAAGATACTAACTAAAATCCCCACTAACAAGCCTAATCCTAACATCGGTGCTGATACCAACATAACCATCATTAAAGCTTCTTGTCCCAATTGGATTACTACATCATTAGACACATTATCAGCTCCTATTTAAAAGTACTTATCAGTGACTGAATTAATAAATGCCAACCATCTACCATAACGAATAATAAGATTTTAAAAGGTAATGATATCATTGTCGGTGGAAGCATCATCATCCCCATAGACATCAATACGCTTGCTACAATCATATCAATAACAATAAATGGAATATAGATCATAAATCCAATTTGAAATGCAGTCTTTAGTTCGCTAATGACAAAGGCTGGTATTAAAGTAAATGTGGATACTTCACTTTGTGAATCAGGTCTAGGTGCTTGAGAAAGATTTACAAATAAAGCTAAGTCTGATTCACGTGTTTGTTTAAACATAAACTCGCGAATGGGATTTACTACTTCCGTCAGTGCCTTTTCCTGCGTAATCTTACCTGCCAAATACGGCTGTAGACCATTGTCATTTGCTTGTGTAAGATAAGGAGACATAATAAAAAAAGTTAAAAACAACGATAATGCAACAACTACTTGGTTAGGCGGCATATTTTGCGTTCCTAATGCATTACGCAAGAAAGATAAAACTACCATTACTCGAACAAAAGATGTAGTCATTATCAATATCGAAGGTGCAATTGATAAAACAGTTAACACACCTAAGACTTGTAAACTAACAGCTACATCTTGTGGATTGTCTGCAGAGCTAACCCCGATATTAATATTAGGAATTAAAGGTGCCGCAGAAACGCCAGCTGGCACTACGAATAGCATAAGCAGTATTACTAACAAAACAACATGTTGTTGTTTAAACACCGACTCTACCTCTTCTCTATTTACGATCTCTATTGATATTTAAAATATTGGGAACTTTTCGTGCCATCCGCTCTAAAGACACTAATTGATTTTCAAACATATGATTAAAACTTTCATTAGCAAAATTAAAATCCGCTTGACTACGAAGTTTGCCAATTTCTAACTCATCAGTAATCTTATTTAGTAAAGTAATATTATGATCAGTCACACCAATTAGTAAAACCTCCCCAGCTATTTCAACAACATAGATAGCTTGATTTGTACCTAATTGCAGACTCTCCAGTATTTTACTTGACTTACCTAAATTCACAGTTCCAAATTTTTTTCCTAAAAACCGTGAGGCGAAGTAAGCCAGTCCAACTACAAAAACAAACACCATTACTAAGCTAATTAAATATGCAACTGTAGATAACCACGATGATTGTGCTGGTTGAGCGGTAGAAGTATCCTGATAATTAGAAAGATACCCACTACTTTGACTAGGTGCTTCTTGTGCGGCCTGTACCAAAGATACAGACACTGCACAAAAAACAAATACTACGCAAACCATCATAACTAACACACTTTTTTTCTTGCTAAGCATACCTTAACCTACAGCTTTACGTACAGCTTCTAAAACGCGATCCGGTTGAAAAGGTTTCACAATGAAGTCTCTCGCCCCAGCTTGAATTGCTTCAATAACCATAGCTTGTTGTCCCATTGCACTACACATAATAACTTTTGCATTTGCATCAATTTTCTTAATTTCTTTTACTGCACTAATACCATCCATTTCTGGCATTGTAATATCCATTGTAGTTAAATCTGGTTTCAACTCTTGGTATTTTTCTATAGCTTTTAAACCATTTTCAGCTTCACCAACAATTTCATAACCATTTTTACTTAAAATATCTTTTACCATCATTCTCATGAACGCCGCATCATCAACAACTAAAACTCTTATCGCCATGAAACATCTCTCCTTAAATATAAATTGTTTTTATTTAGATTTTACTCATCAATATCTATATTAATATAAATTACTGAATATTTCTAGCTCTTTCCATAGGACTTACGATATCTGTTATTCTTACGCCAAAATTTTCATCAATAACAACAACTTCACCCTTGGCAAGTAACTTCCCATTTACCAATATATCAACTGGCTCACCAGCTAATTTATCCAACTCGATAATCGATCCTGTCGCTAAATCCAAAATATCTTTAATTAATTTTTTGGTTCTACCTAATTCTACAGTAACCTGCAGTGGCACATCCATAATTAGTCCAAGGTTTGTATCCGATATAGCGATCCCGTTTGCAGTTAATGGTGCAAATTGTACCGGTTGTACAGGTACGCCTGGAGCCACTCGTGCAGTTTGCGGAGCAGGTGTTGTTGCATAATACATTGGTTGTTGCTCTGGCATCACTGTTTGAGGAGCTGGTGACGCCATGGTAGGTGCCGCTGCTACAGTCGGTATCGGTTCAGGTGTACTAACTGGAGCTGGTTCATCAACCGCTGGTGTCATTAAGCTCTCAACCATCTCTTTAGCAATCTTAATTGGTAGTATCTGCATAATTTCACTATCGATTAAACCTTCAACTTCCATCCGAAACGCAACTTTAACAATTTCTTCATCATTACTTACCAATTCACTAACTGGTTCTGAAGTAGCTAAATCAACTAAATTTACTTTAGGCGGTGAAATATCAATTTTCTTGCTAAACATCGTAGATAAGGAAGTGGATACTGACCCCATCATTTGATTCATTGCTTCACCAACAGCGCTCATATAAAGTTCATTTAACTCTGTTGGTGGATTGGTACCTTCTCCCCCCATCATAAGGTCGGCAATAATCAAAGCATCTTGTTCCTGAATTGCCAAGATATTATTGCCATCTATTCCTACTGTATAACCGACTTCAACTACTAAATATGGTAGTGGATAATGATCTTTAATCGAACCTAAAGTGTCAACTGAAACCCGGGGAGTCGTAATATCAACGCGACGTCCAAGAAGAACTGACAATGTAGTAGCTGCACTGCCCATAGAGATATTACCAATCTCACCAAGTGCATCTCGTTCCATTTCAGTTATAGCTTCCGCCTCTAAGTTACCAGATCCTTCTGCTTCTGTGGATACTTGCGAAGTTTCATCCGCGTTTCCTTGAAGCAATGCATTTATTTCATCTTGTGAAAGAAAACCATCATTCATCGTTATCATCCCCTTCTGTATTCACCCTAGATATCTGTACTGCAACATTTTTTCCTGAAACACCAGGTCTACACCAAAACTTAGGTCTCGTACCTACAATCAAGCTCAACTCACTACCAACCTTTGTTTCAAATTGCAATACATCCCCTACCACTAAGTTCAAGAATTCATGAATACTTACATCAATACTTCCCAACTCCACGGACATAGGAACGTATGTTTTTCTAATCTTACGTTGCAAAATTTCAATTTGTTCTGGATTATCTTCCTTGACTACAGAGGCTGCCACCCAAAATGTAGTCGTTAACTTAGCCATAATTGGTTCAAGAACTAAGTACGGGATACAAACATTCATTAATCCCTCGACTTCGCCAACCTTTACCTGCAACGTGATAATAACAACCATATCACTCGGAGGCACAATTTGCGTAAATTGTGGATTCGTTTCAATTGCCTCCAAATGCGGTGTTATTTGAACTACATTCTGCCAAGCTTCTTTAAAATTTTCCAAGGCTTTATTCATAATCTTACGAACAATAACTTCTTCAATATCAGTCAATGCTCTAATTTTACTTAAAGCTTCTCCTGCACCGCCAAACAAGCGATCAATAATTGCAAATGTAATATTAGGGTTCATTTCAAAAATTACATTTCCTTTTAAAGGAGCCATATCCAAAATACCAATAACACTTGGATTAGATAAGGATCGAACAAATTCTTCGTAAGTCAACTGCTCAACCGATGCAACATTTACATTAATCATCGTTCTAAGATGTGTTGATAAGTAAGTATTTAAAAGTCGGGCAAAATTCTCATGTAACATATACAAGGTGCGAATCTGGTCCTTAGAAAATTTATCAGGACGTTTAAAATCATAGATTTTAATTTTTTTCTGTTTTTCCTCAACCTTCATTTCTTCAGCTGAGACAACACCAGTAGACAACGCTGATAATAATTGATCAATCTCTGACTGTGATAACACATCCGCTGACAATATTCCTCCTCCTTTCGCCTTCTAAATACGTCAAAATATGTATTTAAGAATTCACATTACTGCAAAACAAAATTAGTAATATACACTTCATATACAGTATTTTCACCAAGAACTTTATTTACCTCTGCTTTTATTTGCATTTTTAATTCTTCTTGCTTATTAGGATCAAAATTTTCGATTTTTTGTGCTCTAAGTAATTGTAATACGGAATCTAAAATTTTGGTTTCTGTAGCAGAAGGGATCTTTCCGTCTTTGCTTGAACTTTTGGCAGGATCCAATTCTAAAACAACACCAACTTTAAGAAAACGACCACTTTTCACACCACCGACATTGACAATCACACCTTCCTTGGCGTCACCTAATTTAACAAATACACCTGGTTCTCTTGTCGGAACCTTACCAACAGAATCTGTCATAACTTTTGTAGCAATAAAGTACGACATACCGCCTGCCAAGATTAATCCTACCACAATTAAACCAACAATCATTAGCATCGGACTTTTTTTCTTAATTTCTTCTTCAGCCAACCTCATCCACCCCCATACTATAAAGGACATCTAATTTCAAAGTCTGTCCGCATAAATAAACTATAAATAAAAATGTCATTAACTTAAATGATAAGCTAATTTCATTGGACATTCAACTTTATTACCGGAAATTACCGCCGTTATATAAAGCACGTTTATAGGTCATCACTCGTCTAACGACTTCTTCCATTTTTTCTTCTATGATAAATTTCTTACCATTGGTTAGGGTAACTACTGTATCAGGAGTTTGTTCAATTGTTTCAATTATTTCTGCATTTAAAATAAATTCTCCACGGTCATCGGAATTAAATTTGGTTACCTTAATCATACTAAATACCCTCCTGTATTTTAGGAAAAATGGGGGGAATCCATTCCCCCACTCTACCTGTTATTTAACGTTTTAAATTTACTAATGTTTCGAGCATTTCATCAGAAACAGTGATAATCTTTGAATTCGATTGGAAACCACGTTGGGTAACAATCATATTACTAAATTCTTCTGACAAGTCGACATTTGACATTTCCAAACTAGATGGCGTCAACGTACCAGCACCGCCTGTACCTGCTGAATTAATTTGAACGTCGCCAGAGTTATTGGACTGACTGTACAGATTTGTACCAGATTTCGTTAACCCACCCGGATTATTAAACGTAGCCATAGCCACTTTTGCTAAGTCCTGAGTCAAACCATTACTAAAGCTACCAACGATTACACCTGAACTATTAAGACTTACACTATCAAGACTTCCCGCTGTATTACCATCTTTAGTAACCGCAATGGTAGTATCCCCATCAAATTGCGTCATTCCAGTAAAATCTAAAGCAAGTGAAGATGTAGCGCCACCTAATCCAGCATCACTAGGACTAAAGGAGATTCCTGTTACCGTAGAGGATAGATAATTCCCTTTATCATCAAAAGTTATGGAACCAGTCCCACCTGTAATCCTACAACCAGTATCGGTGGCAGTGCCTGCTGTAAAGTCCCATTGATTTGGCGTAGCTGATTTCGTAAACGTACCTGTAATTGTATGTTTTACGCCTTCACTGTCATAAGCTACAAAAGATGCCACAGCAGTCGCCGCTGCCGCTTTACTAGTTGTTGTTGTGTAAGATTTAGCAATTCCATCGTACGAAACTTTCGTCGTTCCATCAATAAGGGTTATACTATTTAAGTCAGTTACCTTCGTATAGTCAGGATTTCCCGAAGTTAAGCCTAATTTGCTAATGACCTGAGCTTTCAATAAATCAGGCTCTTTTGTTGCATACGTCCCAGTACCAGTCCAAGTAACTGTTGCTCCACCAGCAAGCGTTATCGTCTTAGCAGTGCTTAAGTTATTTACCGCAGTTTCATCAACACTGCCTGTGGTATAGCCCGCCGCGGATTGTACCCCTGCTAGATTCAACCCAGTAGATGTTACTGTTGTTGTAAAATTAGTGCCATCATATGAAATTACCTCCCCAGTAGTAAGAGTTACACTTTTTCCAGCCCCTAAGCTAGTCATTGCATTGTCCGCCTCACTACCTGTGCCATAACCCAACTTGGTTAGTGCAGCTGTTTTAGTCAATCCAGGAGTTTTTACTGTTGCTGTATAAGTACTACCATTATATGAAACCGTTCCATTAGCAATCGTCGTAGTACCTAAAGCTTTTATATTAGTTTCATCAGTACTACCAGCTGATATTTTCAAATTAGTTAGTACCTGCGCACTAGTAGTCAACCCGGTTCTATCTATTGTATATTTACCAGTAACAGCATCATACGTAACTTTTTCTCCAGTACTAAGGGTTGTAGTAGGAGTAGTAGGCATGTTAGTAGCTAAATTAGCTATATTCATTGCGTCAGTGCCCGTAGCATCTAGGCCCAAATTGTTTATCACTTGCTTTTCCGTCAAGTCCGGAGTAATAGTTTTCGTTGTTTTAGTCACTTTCGTTGTATACAACGCAGGAGAACCACCATCACAGATAACTGTTGTCCCATCAGTAAGAGTTATCGTGCCAGCAGTAGTTAAACCAGTTACGGCAGTATAGTCAGTACCTGAGGTTAAGCCTAAATTTTTCAGTACCTGTGCTTGTGTCAAGCCAGCTGTCGTTGTTGTTCCGCTTGTTGCATTTGCGGCTAAGTTTTTCGAATAGGTTCCTTCCGTAGTAGCCACTGCAGCCATCGTTTTTCCTACCGGTACAACGATATCCGCGACTCCGGCATTTGAATTTATGACACCTTTAGCATCTGCCATCCAACCTTGTACTTTTAAACCGCTACCAGGAACAACATAGTTACCCGCCGAATCAAATTCAAAGGCCCCAGCACGACTATAATATTGCTTATCACCTTCACCTAAGATAAAGAAACCATTACCCGAAATACAAAGATCTGTATTTTTCCCGGTAGATTGTACACTACCGTCTGTAAATAATGTATCAATACTAGCAATCCCCATACCAAGACCAATTTGCTTCGGATTCGTGCCACCGCGATTCCCCTGTGCAGAAGCGGCCCCATTAAGGGTTTGACTCAGCATATCTTGGAATGTTACACGACCAGATTTGAACCCTATTGTGTTTACGTTAGAAATATTATTACCGACAACATCCATACGAGTTTGAGAATTTTTTAGACCGGATACACCGGAAAACAATGAACGCATCATAAGAAAATCGACCTCCATTTTTTTGTGCAGTGCGTTGTATCAATCAATCAACAACACTAAGCTCCCCCCTAAGGTCCAGCTTATATAATGACTGCACTATCAATATTTGTAAATATATTATCTTTTGCACTCTTGCCATCCATGGCTGTAATAACCGTTTTATTGGTAACACTAACTACCAATGCTACATCATTCATATAAACCAACGATTCCCTTGCACCTTTTTGCGCAATTTTATCAACTGCATCATTTAATTTTAGCAAATCTTTATTACTAAAAGTTAGATTGCGACTTTGCATACGATCAAGTGCATGCTGTGAAAATTTCACACCAGCGATTTCTTCATTTAGCAAATTTGCAAAACTATTTTTCCCATTGGCTTTGTTACTTAATGATATATTATGATTTGTTAGCTTAGTACGGTTATCAATTGGTATCAATGGCTGTGCTTGATAATAAATCATATTATCAGCCACAAAATGACCTCCTTAAGGCAACAATTTTATTAGACCTATTCTAGGAAGCTGTTTCTATATTAGTTAAGCTAGAAATCCTTACAGGCTTGCCACCTACCATTACTTGTACACCATTTGTATCGATCTTAACAGAAGTAACTGTACCACTTTGTGATTTTTTATCCGAATCTATCCAAGTAACCTTCTTACCGATAAGTCCACTTGCTTGAACCGTATTCAAATCTTCCATTTGCGATGCATTACTACTTGTAGTAGTATCTGGTCCTACATATAATACCTTGGAAAACGGAACTTCGGTCTTAGTATTATTTATTATTAATTTTGCTTCGCCATTTGTATATTTAATAGAAGTAACTGTACCATAGCCCGCATCACCCTTGTCATCAGTAAAACCAATAATTCTACCAACAATAGAATTCGCTTGTACAGAATTCATGGACGTATTTAAATTTGTCATTTGTTCTACTGAAGAAAACTGAGCAAGTTGTGCAACAAATGCGCTATTATCCTG
>JARBUM010000186.1 GCA_029239675.1 Pelosinus sp.
GAATCGCACTCTTGGCCGGAGAATAGTCTCCATGTACATTCCGTGCACAGGACAACATGCAGGAACAGCACCCGATGCATTTACTCATATCTACTGCTTTTAATATTTTTTTTTCATCATTTTCCATAATCACACCTCATACTGCTTTACCTATATCCATTGTTTCCGAACTCAATAGTACTTATTCGCCCTCGAAAAGATGCTATAGCAAGATAATTTATACTGAGGTAGCTTTTTATCGCTGCTTCTTTATTAACTTTCATATCATTTTATTCCAAAAAAATAAGAGGTGTTTTTACACACCTCAGAATCGTTACTTCTTATCTATTTTAAACTATTTGAATGTTACTGCTTTATTTCTTAAAGATTCCCATAGGTTTTCCTACTGGTAAGAACACCCTACCAAACTGCGAATTTAACATAGCTGCCGCAGATCCATAGAAGCCTAGAATTGAAATAATTAATTCAGTCCATGCCCCCAACTGATGTGAAAATTCTGGTACGATTCCAAATGCATTCATCGCTAAAGCCAAAAACAGTACGTCTATAAGTGCAAGAATATAAAACAAAACTTTATTTGTTTCTGTTGCTGCGATTGTCATGTAGATAGAAAAAATAAGATATCCTAAAAATGCAAATCCTAACTGTTTTACATCTACATTTGCTGCCATAGCTTCACCAAAAAAGCCTAGCTTTGTAAGCCAAGATGCCGCGACGGCAATCCAAAACAAACCGTAAGCACCAAAAGCAGTCGTTCCAAATACATTGTGTCTTTTAGAATCTTCAATACAAGCAAATAACTGCGCAAATCCACCTAAAAAGATAGCCCAGGGAATCGCGAATGATAGACCTTCTGTCCATCCTAGCTTTTGCGAAGATGCAACCAAAGTTACCATGGCAAGTCCAAATAGACCTAATGCTGAAGGATCTGCATTGGTGATTTTTACATTGTGTGTTTCGTTTGTGTTCATAGAAACCCTCCTATAATTTATACATGCTTTATAAAAATAACAGATTTTTTTTTATTCGTCAATTATTTTTTTGAAATATGTCGTATTATGTAATCTATTCACTTCTCCATATGAAAAAAACTGTTCTAAGTAAGAACAGTTTTTTCACTTTGCTATTATGTTTTCATAATTACTAATATCTTATGCAAATACAAAAGAAAAAGGCCCGTAGGCCTCTTTCTATCAATGTTTATTATCTCACGATACCAATAAATACTAATAATGCACCAAATAAGATTCCACCAAAGCCTAAGATCAATAACTGACCGAATAACTTATCAGATTCTGACTCATCTGCAGATGCCATAGCTAAAGCACCTAACGTTGATAATGGAGAGTTTGTTACAAAGTGAGCACCAAGGATGATTGCTGAAATTAATGTTTCACCTTTCACCGCACCACCCATAGTTTCTACTAATCCAGGTACTGTTGGAATAAGTGTCGGCATTACAACCCCAGATGCAGAAGACACAGATGACATTAATCCACCAACGATTGTTAAGATTGGAGCTGCTGTTTTAGTACCCATAAATGCAGATAATGTGTCAGTAAGGTATGTGATACCACCTGCTTTATCAACAACATTTACCAGTACGCCAACACCGCAAACAAGTAGTAATGTACTCCAAGGCATAGAAGCAATTGTTTTCTTCTCATCAGCTGCGCCTAATAATAATAGCGTAGCACCGCCTAAGAATGCAATCATACCGATGTGTAATTTTAATAGAATAATTGCTGCTACTACCAAAGATATAACTGCAAGCGTTTGAATTTGTACACCAGTGAATGCAGCTGGCTTTTCTTTAGTTGCACCAATATCTGCTTTTAGCTTAAATCCGCCTAAAACAACATACATCACTGCAGCCATAACTACCTGAGCAATCAACATATTCATAAATACATGCTGACCTGTTTGGAAACCAATTTTTTCAGCTAACTGAACACCAATGATACCCGTTGGTGCGATCGGTGAAAGTCCACCCGCATTTGAACCAGCGATTACCATGCCCGCCATTAATAAGGAATTGATCTTTTCCTCACGCGCTACTGCCATTGCGATTGGTAATACTAATGCACAAACTGCAATGTTTCCAGGTCCAATAGCAGCTAAAACTGTAGAAAAGATAAAGAATAAAATTGGAATTAACTTTTTATTTCCTCCTGCCATATATGCAGCTTTTCTTGCAAGAAGCTCAAGTGTACCATTTACCTTAGCTATTGCGAACAAGAAAGTCATACCCACAAGGATGAAGAATAGTGAAGTATTCCAACCAGCAACCAAAGCTGCACCTTTTGCATCCGCTGAAGACATCGTAACCATTTTCGCCACAGCTGGATCTTTCGAGATATTCGTCAATACAAAGAAACCTAATAAGAACGCAAATGCGATACTTACAAGACCAGTATTAACATTTCTTTTGAAACCAATAAATATTGCAATTACTAAAACCAATAAAGATATAAGTCCCATATTCATGTTTGTTATCCTCCTTCTTAATTTTACATCTTAATTTTTGGACACTAATCACTACATCTTGAAATACTTTCCCTTACCACCTCCTGCGAAGATTATATTTCATTTTCTATATAAGCAAATATCATGCCAAGATTATTCTTGCTGAAACCGTTGAAAACGTTAACATTATTTTTCTTAATAAATATAAAAAATTAAAGAAGCGGTAACATAGTTACCGCTTCTTTAATTTTTTATATTTATTTTGTTAAAATTTTTCTATTTGATCTGCTGAAGCTATTGCAATTGTTAATTTTTCTTCATTTTGTAAATTTTGCAGTGTGATTTTTTTCACATTCATTTTGCAGGTAACAATGTTACCACTATGTATCAAAAGTTACCAGTTCTTTATTTCATAATGCTGTATTTTTCAATTTTTCGCCGTAAAGTTAATCGAGATATTCCTAATTCTTGAGCAGTTTTTGAAATATTCCAGTTATTTTGCTTCAAAACACGATTTATTGTTTCCATTTCTACAGTCTCTAAATTTAGATTGTTGCTGCCTATACCCATCACATTCTTGTCGTTGATCATATTACTATCACTTACTATATTGTGGGGTAAATCATCAATATCAATCCATTCGCTTTCTTGAAAAATAATAATTCTTTCGATAACATTTTTTAATTCTCTCACATTACCCTTCCACTCATGAGCCTTACAAATTTCCATGGCTGCATTCGTCATACCCCTTATGTTCTTATTTAGCTGGGTGCTATACAATCGAATAAAGGAATCAATCAGTGGTGGAATATCTTCCATTCGCTCACGAAGGGGTGTTGTGAAAACGGGCACAACATTTAGCCTATAATATAAATCTTCTCTAAAAGACCCACTTTTTACTTCGGCTAAAAGATCTTTATTGGTAGCGGCGATAATATTGGCATCGAATTCAATTTCTTTCACGCCACCTAATCGTCTAAATCTCTTCTCTTGTAATACTCTTAGCAGCTTTGCTTGCAGTAATATGTCCATATCTCCAATCTCATCAAGAAATAAGGTTCCATCATGAGCTTCTTCAATCAACCCCTTTTTCGATGTTTTTGCTTCTGAAAAAGCGCCTTTCTCATAGCCAAACAATTCGCTTTCCTGTAGGTTTTGAGGTATTGCTGCACAGTTTAGCGCGATATAAGGTTGATTTTTTCTTATGCCATTATAGTGGATTGCTTTGGCTACAATTTCTTTCCCTGTGCCACTTTCTCCTTGAACAAGAATATATGTGTTGTAGGGTAAATTGCTTACTTTTTGGACTACTTTTTTAATTTCATTGATTTGATCGCTTATACCAATAATTTCTGTGAAGTCTTCGTTTTGCTCTTGAATCAATTCTCGTTTCATTTTTAGATATTTAACATTGCTTTCAATGGTATCTTTAATTTCTTCAATGTTAAAGGGTTTTGTAAAATAATCATTGGCACCCAGCTTCATCGCCTCTACAGCCAACCTTACCTCGCTTATATAGGTAATCATAATTACAATACAAGTTTCATTTTCCTTTCGGATTCTCCTCAAAACCTCAATACCATCAATTCCAGGCAATTTTATATCAATCACAGCAATATCAGGATTTACATTGCGAAAAATTTCTAACCCTTCTTCTCCTGAAGCAGCTGTAAAAATTTTTACGCCTGTTTTTGTTAAGCCTACCTGCAGTGATAGGCGTATGCTCTTTTCATCATCAATAATTAGTAGCTTC
>JARBUM010000054.1 GCA_029239675.1 Pelosinus sp.
CAACCATAAAATCATCCACACTCATGCGATTGGCCAAATCCATAACATGAACTACTCTTCCACGACACAAGGCAATGGCATCACTGACAGGCCTCATGCCAGCAGAAAACGCCACTACACTCAGAATGGGAATATCACTAACCAATCGATCTAAGATAACGGTTGTAAAATCATCTGAACTTACATCCACCACCACAATATCACATTCTAATTCTGCCCCTTCTATCTCATGGGCCAAATACCTGAGCAGATCCTCTATTCTATAATCTAAATTTCTTACCACTATCAAAAAACTACAGCTTGGAACGGATAGTAAGCGAGGCTCTAACCACCATTTCCACAGATCACGAATACAATACCACATGCCATACATCGCTAGTGACAATAAAATTACACTGACTGTATAAGAAAAAAACAAAATATCCTACCCCCTTCATCTTGGGATAGGATATGATATGCAAAACTACACAAAAGGTGTTTTTAAGGAAAACACTAATACAACTTTTTGAACCGCAGAGACACAGAGAAAGGATAGATATGGTTCAATCATCTTTTCCACATTCATTCCAGTATGACAATTTTATTCCTTATCGCATATAGTACAGCTTGTGTACGGTCATTTACACCAATTTTACGGAAAATATTTGTAAGATGGTTCTTAACGGTTTTTTCACTTAAGAACAAACTCTTAGCAAGCTCTTGATTACTTAGCCCCTGACAAACTCCCTGTAATACCTCAAATTCTCGTTGTGTAAGACCTTCTTCTCTACGATTTCCTGAAACCTTAACAACTTCACAAACCTTGTCCTGCTGGCGGCTAAACTCACTAAACAACTTTTTTGCCAAGGTTGGATAAATGAAAGATTCTCCAGCGTATACGGTACGAATAGCTGTCACCAACATACCTGGTTCAATATCTTTTAACAAATAACCCACAGCACCAGTCTTTACAACTTCAAGGACATAGTGCTCATCATCATGCATGGTTAAAACAATAATTTTGATATTTTGCTGCTGTTCATTAATTTTTTTTATAACATCCAACCCATTAAATTTGGGCATATTTATATCCAACAGGAGAATATCCGGTGCTAAGGCGATGGCTTTTTCTACCGTTTGCGGGCCATC
Organism: Pelosinus sp.; assembly: GCA_029239675.1. Lineage (GTDB taxonomy): Bacteria > Bacillota > Negativicutes > DSM-13327 > DSM-13327 > Pelosinus. Next base: position 1,129 of record JARBUM010000054.1, read on the forward strand.
ACAGGCCTCACCAATCACCTGAAAGTCCGTTTCTAAATCAAGTACATTTTTTATCCCCTGCCGTAAAAGGGCATGATCATCTGCAATCATTATTCTAATCGCCACAGCCGCCACCTACCTTCTTATAGTAAATTCTCCAAAAGTAAAAAAAATCCTGTTACAATCAACAGGATTTTTATGGGAATCTTCTATAATATCCAGATTTTCAAGTTTTTACTGTCATTGCGAATGATAGTGAAGTAATCCCATACTTGGTAAAGATTACTTTGCTACACTCGCAATGACACAGGGCGTAAAGTTTTTTTATGCTTTTAAAGCCTTCAGTCTTGGCCCCATTAAACGTTTATATGCTTCTACGCCTGGCTGATCAAAGGCATCCACATTCGCCAATTCCCCTTCATAAGCCACGGACAATGCTAACATATATAACAGTTCACCTAAATGATAGGCATTCAAGGATGGCAGTACAAACGTCGCATTAAAACGCTCGTCATTCGTCAAAGCTTGGGCATTAGCCTCTCGTGCCACATCTAATGCCTGACTTAATAAAAGAGAAGAAATCTCGGAAAGTTTAGAAGCACTTGGAAATACATCGGGAATGATAGCATCCTGTTCCCATTTTGCAACTTTTACAAATTGTACCACTTTATCTTTTTTTCCATCTTGATGCTGCTGAGTCTGAGCATGCATATCCGTAGTACCAACGGCCACAATAGGGGTACGCCCGTAAAACACCTCCGTCCCTTCACGATCCGTACGTTTACCCAAGGATTCTGCTAATAATTGCACATACCATTCCGCTACGGATTTCAAATAATCTGCATACGGCATGAAGACTTCAATATCACGGCCATATTTTTCAGCAGCAATAAATTTTAGAGCTGCATTTAGCTTCGCAGGATTTTTATAGATATCTGGCGTTTGACATGCCTGATCCATAGCCTGGGCACCTGCTAAGAATGCTTCAATATCCATCCCCACACAAGCAGCAGTTACCAAGCCGACTTCGGAAAAAATACTAAATCTACCACCCACACCATCTGGAACGCTAAAAGTTGGCCACCCTTGCTCCAAAGCTAATTTTCCCAATAAAGTTGCCTTCTCCCCTTGGGCGGGATCTGTTACGGCTACCACTTTGATAGTAACTAAGGGCTCTTGCTTTTTTAACGCATCATACATCACCATAAAAGTCGACATGGTATCTAAGGTGCCGCCAGATTTTGAAATCACTACTAATACTACCTTATATGTGTTAGGCTGCCCATGAACCGATTTCAGTCGAGCTTCTGTCAAGAGATGCTCTATCATGTCAGTGGTCCGCCTAGCATCAATATTATTGCCATTAAAGTATAGTTTCGGATATCCATTTCGCTCTGCTGAACTTTTAGAATTCCAAAACTCACCACAATGAACATCAAATAAAACCTTATTACCCAAATAAGAACCACCAATACCAAAGGTCACTACGGCATCTGCAGAATTCTGCAAAGACTTACCAAATTCTTTTAATTTAGCAATGGATGCTGGTGAATTCAAATTACCTTCCGCTATATAAGGCAATTGGGTAAAGAGCACCTTTTCTGGCGTGCCATCTTTGGACAAATGCCCGCGCACTTCCCCAGTAGCCCGCATGTTTTCAACTGCCTGCTGAGCTGCTGCAAGTTTTTCAGTTAAATCCTCTATATCACCTGCTGTTACTTTTCCAACTCCATATAAATTACCATAATCAAAGGAAAAACCTGAGGCCAGTTTTAGACAACTTTCTTGTTTACTACTCATTAGACAACCTCCCTATATTTTTACACGAATCTCTCCCATTTCCCTCTTGAGAGGGGTAGCACGAAGTAACGGGGTGTGTTAACCACAGGGACACGAAGGGAACTATGAAACGTTTTATCTTTGTGACGCGATAGCGGCATTGTGCTTTGTGGTTCTATCCATATTCCTATTGTTACCTACTTACTATCAGCCTTACTATCCTTGCACATTACCACTGGACCTATTGTCTTAATCAAATATTGCAAAAAGTTATCCCGCAAATCAGGACGTTTCAGAGCAAATTCAATAGTGGCTTCCAAATAGCCTTGCTTATCCCCCACATCATAACGGCGCCCTTCAAAATTATAGGCATACACAGAATGCTGCTCTATGGCCAATGTGCGTATGGCATCCGTTAACTGTATCTCCCCGCCTTTCCCCGGAGGAGTGGTTTCTAATATATTAAAAATCTCAGGCTGAAGAATATAGCGTCCGAGAACTGCCAAGCGTGAAGGTGCTTCATCCACATTTGGCTTTTCCACCAAATCGACGGCTTGCCAGAGATTTTGTTTGATTGCCATTGGCTTTACAATACCATAATTACATACTTTCTCTTGAGGCACTTGCTGCACTCCTAAAATAGTGCCAGGACGATCCTCATAAACACTCATCATTTGCTTCAAACATGGTACACTGGAATCAATAATATCATCACCTAACAGCACTGCAAAAGGTTCATTGCCTACAAACTGCTTGGCACATAATACAGCATGTCCTAGTCCTTTGGCTTCCTTCTGCCGCACATAATGAATGGTAACATCGGCGATCTCTTCTACCAGATTTAACAAGTCATACTTTCCCTGCTCTTTTAGCAGCATCTCTAGTTCCACAGACCGATCAAAATGATCCTCGATAGACCGCTTATTACGCCCTGTAATAATGAGAATTTCCTCAATTCCTGACTGAACGGCCTCTTCAATAATATATTGAATCGCTGGCTTATCCACAATAGGCAGCATCTCTTTTGGCTGAGCCTTCGTCGCCGGTAAAAACCGCGTCCCCATACCCGCCGCTGGAATAACTGCCTTTCGAACCTTTCCCATACCCTTTACCATTTAAGCACCATCCTTAACATGTTATCGAACCACAAAGACACAAAGACACAAAGATTTGCACAAAGGAGTTCTAATATTCTTTTATAATCCTTGTGTGCCGCGTTAGCGGCATTGTGCCTTTGTGGTTCAAAGTTTCACCCCAACCTCTCAATACAAGCCAGCAATTCCCCCGTTTTCTCCTGCATCAAGGAAATATCCCCCCGACTCTCTACATTCAACCGAATCAATGGCTCCGTATTGGACATCCGCAAATTAAACCGCCAATCAGCAAACTCTACACTCAATCCATCTGTATAATCAACAAGAGCACCTTCTATTACGAACTGCTTCTCAATTTCCCTTACCACCAAATGAGCATCTTTTACTCTACGATTAATTTCTCCACTTACAGGAAATTTTTCAATTCTCGCTCCCACCAATTGAGACAAGGGCTTGTCAGACACACTTATATTCTCTGCCACTAATAACCAAGGTATCATACCGCTATCACAGTAAGCAAAATTTCTAAAATAATGATGAGCTGACATCTCACCGCCATATACAGCATCTTCCCGGCGCATACGTTCTTTAATAAAAGCATGCCCTGTTTTACACAAAATAGGAATACCGCCAGCTTCCTTTACCAATTCAATAGTATTCCAAGTTAGGCGAGGATCATGAATAATCTTTGCTTCAGCATATCGACGCAAAAAGGCCTCAGCCAAACATCCTACAATGTAATACCCCTCAATAAACTCACCCCGTTCATCAAATAAGAAACAACGATCAAAATCACCATCCCAGGCAATCCCAAAATCAGCACCCTTTTCTCGTACTACCTTGGCTGTCGCCTCCCTATTCTCAATTAATAAGGGATTGGGAATGCCATGAGGAAAGGTTCCATCTGGCTCATGATATACTTTAATGAACTCAAAGGGTAATAATGTTTCTAACACATCCAAAGCAGGTCCTGCACAGCCATTTCCTGCATTCACCACAACCTTTAAAGGCTTCAATCTAGAAATATCTACATAAGTAAGTAAATGCTTTACATACTCTTTCATCACATCATACTGCACAACTTTGCCCTTACTAATACTCACGGATTTCTCCGGTGAGAAATCACCAGTAACCACCTGTTCTTCTAGGTCTCTCAGGCCAGTGTCACCACTAATCGGTCTTGATTCCTTGCGCACCAGCTTCAACCCATTATAATCCATAGGATTGTGACTGGCAGTCACCATAATTCCCCCATCTACTCCCAAATGAGAGGTAGCAAAATATACCATCTCTGTACCGCATAATCCAATATCTATTACATCGCAGCCTCTATCACTAAGCCCACGTATCAATGCCTGCGTCAGACTCTCACTGGATAACCGCACGTCCCGCCCGACAACCACACGCTTAGCGGCAAACAAATCCACAAAAGCCCAACCAATACGATAGGTCACTTCCTCATTCAGCTCCTCAGGCACCCTGCCACGAATATCATAAGCCTTAAAAGCATCGCGTTTTATAACAATATCTTTAGCCAATAGAAAGCCCTCCTATTCATATATATCATCTTCATTTTATTTCCAAAGACAGTAATATATGCTAAACGACTTCGCCAAAATACCATCCATATCCTGCTAATAACATAAAGACAAGAAAAAATCCCCTCTAGAGAGGGGCTGTTCATAACCTTTCAAAATTGCTCTCGCTGACTGCTCAGTTCCTTCACATCTCCAACCGCCATTCCCACGCTAAAATCCTTTGCTCTTATTATACCAACATCCCCCTAAATAAAACAGCCGTAGCAAAAGCCACAGCTGAAAAACCATTTCTATGTAATTCCCCTCTATCTTCATCTCCCTATTCCCCTCTAGAGAGGGGTGGCACACAGTGACGGGGTGTGTCCGTCACAATCTCCCATACACATCATCAAACCGTACAATATCATCTTCCTCTAGATATTTTCCGTTCTGCACTTCGATAATCTCTAAAGGAATACGTCCTGGATTCTCTAAACGATGCTTGGTAGACAAAGGAATAAAGATACTTTCATTTTCATGAACCAACTTTACCTCATCTCCAAGGGTAACTTGTGCCGTGCCACCAGTTACAATCCAATGTTCACTGCGATGATAATGCATTTGCAGGCTAAGACGATGTCCAGGATTCACCATAATCTTTTTCATTTTATACCCAGGTCCCTCGCCAAGTACAGTATAACTGCCCCAAGGACGATACATAGTCGTATGCTCATCCGCTTCACGGCGACCGCGTTTTTTAAGTTCACTTACCAATTCTTTAACCTTCTGAGACTCCCCTTTCTTTGCCACTACAATCACATCATCTGTCTCCACTACCAGCAAATCTTCAAGGCCAATACCAGCAATCAAGCGACTACGCCCCAGCATAAGAGTATTATTACAATCAATCGGCAAACAATCACCCGTTACTGCATTGCCATTCTGATCTTTGTCTAATACATCGTATATAGCATCCCATGAACCTATATCATTCCAATATGCTGTCAGAGGTATTGTAACTACACGATCCGATTTTTCAGCAACTGCATAATCAATCGATATATTTGGCATTTCTTCAAATTGAGCTAGAGTATCTGTATAACTCGTAGCCGATAATCGATAAATTTCTGACTGATGAATTTGTAATTCCCTCATGATTTGCCCCATAGTAACGGCGAACATCCCGGAATTCCAATAATACCGTCCAGCTGCTAGATATTCCTCAGCCACCGCCTGACTCGGTTTTTCCTTAAATGAGTTCACTACAAAACCATGACCACAAGGCTCACCCGCTTCAATATACCCATATCCAACCTCAGGCTTATTAGGTGTAATACCAAAAGTAACTATATTTTCTTGTTTAGCCATTTCTTCGGCCTGCATTATAGCTTGTATAAAAAGCTCTTGCTGACGAATAATATGGTCAGATGGGGTCACAAACATGACTTCTTCTTCTGACGCACCTAATTCATCTATGCAATACCTTACTGCTAATGCAATCGCTGGAGCCGTATTACGTCCTACTGGTTCTAATAGAATATGAGCATCATCCATTCCACAAGCTGCCAACTCAACCCTAACATGATGAATATATTCTTGATTGGTGACAATCACCATATCCGAAGCATTAGCCACTGGCATAAACCGTATGACCGTTTGTGCTAATAAGGATTGATCTCCACCAAGCTTCATAAATTGCTTTGGAAAACAAGCGCGGGATAATGGAAACAAGCGGGTACCGCCACCGCCTGCTAGAATAATTATTTTCAAAACATCTTCCCCTTTCAACATTGAACTCCTGTGAGGAATTATTAACAATATTTGAATTAAAAAGTCAACCTTGCCAAGTTATATCTGTCCGTAATACCTTAGCAGGATTACCACCAACCAAGGTTCTTGGCGGTACTGATTTTGTAACCACAGCCCCCGTTGCAATGACTGAACCCTCGCCGATCTCTACCCCTTTTAGAATAATTGATTTGGCAGTGACCCAAACATGTTTACCTATTATGATAGGTAGTCCTGCGGTTTCGCCGTTAAATGAGTGCATGGAAGAATCCATCATCAGAATATCCCATGAAAATAAGCAATCCGATCCAACCTGAACGTGATTATTCGCAACAATTTTACATCCATAAGAAAATGATGTTTCTGATTCATCTTTTTCACCAAAGACTAATCTTCCACCTCTACCAACAATAATATGTGTATTTGGACCAATTATAACTTTATTATTGATAATTAATTCTGCATCTTGATACACTTCGATTATAGGCCGCCCAATAGCACCAAGTGCACCACGTTTTTCAATAACTAGCTGACCATTTATGATAATTTTCCCATTACCACGCTTTACAATCTTTACCCCGAGTCCTGGAGTCTCTAAAAGGATTGGAAATGCTTTCTTAGATGCATCTACATATACCTTACTTAAAATCCAACCATATATATAACTGAATATCCGCAATGGATTGCGTTTTATTAATCGTAATATTGTAAGTCCCCCTCACCAAACCTGGAAATATTATAATTTTTAAGATTGTCTCCCAAAAGCATGAGTTTAATCAGATAAATCTCTTATTCGCTTTGCTGGATTTCCAACATAAACCCCATTAGGTGAACAATCTTTTGTAACAATTGCTCCTGCACCAATAATACACCCATTCTCTATCGTTACCCCTGGAAGAATGATTGCGCTTGTTCCAATCCAACAGCCATCACCTATTGTTATAGGCTTATTATATACTTCTCCCGCTCTGCGTTCGTGCTGTCCAATATGATGAGTAGTACAGATAAAAGTAACACTAGGAGCAATATTACAGTTACTACCGATTGTTATCAGGCTACTATTGCCAAAAGAACATCCATTTGCAATCCAAGTACCATCGCCAATTTCAATGTTTGAAGTAAGAAAAGTACATCCTGGAGAAATCCAAACGTTATCTAATTTCATGCCGTACATTTTATATAGTTTACGTCTAGTCCATGTATTAATCAAAACAGATGCAATTAACCCATTGATGAATAACTCCCTAAAAGGTCTACGAAAGGCCTTCTTTAACTGTCTAAAAATGCGAATCACCTCTATCACATAATGAAAATATTTTTTATCTATTCAGTATGACTTTTAAAATTTAGATATTCACAAAGAGCTTCCTGCCATTCTCGCATTGGGTCACCAACTGTCATACGCAGCATATAATTATCCAAAACCGAATGCTTAGGACGTTTTGCAGGACGTACAAATTCTTCTGATGTCACAGGTATAACCTTAACTTCACTTCCTGACTGGCGAAAAATCTCACAAGCAAACTCATACCAAGAACACTGCCCTTGGCAAGTGGCATGATAAGTGCCATAAGCATTACTGGATACTAATTTAAATATCGCCCTTGCAAGATCGACAGTAGACGTTGGCGTACCTACTTGATCATGAACAACACGCAGCGTATCATTGGTTTGGGCTAACTTGAGCATAGTACGAACAAAATTATTCCCATCACCATACAACCAAGCTGTACGCACAATAAAATGACGACCGAGAATTTGCCGTACCATCTCTTCTCCTTGCCACTTCGTATGACCGTAGACACTTTGCGGATTCACTGGATCAAACTCACGATATGGTTCCTGAATTTCCCCATCAAACACATAATCTGTGCTTACATATACCATGCGTGCTCCTGCTTCTAAACATCCTGCCGCAATATTCTGTGCCCCCACGACATTGACACGAAATGCCCTATCTAGATCTACTTCAGCACCATCTACATTGGTATAAGCAGCACAATGAATAACTACCTGAGGCTTTATAGCAGAAAAATATGAGTTAACAGCCTCTCCATTCGTAATATCAAGAGTATCAGCGTCAGTCAATAGTAATTCATGCCCACGCCCCTGTCTAGCAATTTCTCTACCAAGCTGTCCATTAGCCCCTGTTACCAATATCTTCACTGTAATATTCCTCCATCACTATACAAAAATGCCACTCTCAAGAGAGGTGCCCCAAAAAAGGGCGAGGCACTATTCCTCTACCCTATCACCGGCAAACGCTCAACTGGAATATTTTTAAGTCTAGAATACACTTGATCTTTATCCGATAAAAGGATATCTTGCAATGGCCACTCTATGCCAATGTCTGAATCATTCCAAATAATTCCGCCCTCAGCTTGTGGCGTATATACATCCGTACATTTATAGGTAAAATAAGTGGTCTCACTCAGTACACAAAATCCATGAGCAAATCCTGGTGGAACCCACAATTGGCGATGATTTTCTCCAGAAAGTATTACCCCTGTCCATTGTCCAAAAGTCTTAGACCCCACGCGTATATCCACAGCTACATCAAATACTTCCCCCTGCACGACAGATACTAACTTTCCTTGCGTATTCGGTTGTTGATAGTGAAGTCCTCTAAGGACCCCACGTGTTGAAAAGGATAGATTATCCTGAACAAAACTCTCCCGAATCCCAATCTCTTCATATTTTTTCTGTTGCCAAGTTTCCTGAAAAAAACCACGTGCATCACCAAATACCTTTGGCTCAATAATCAATACCCCTGGTAGCCTTGTTTCTATGACCTTCACTGCGCTCACTCCTAATAGCGTTATAAAAATCCCCTCTTGAGAGGGGTGGCACGAAGTCACGGGGTGTGTACGCCCTCCTCCGCTAATTGCAACAGATATTTCCCATACCCATTTTTCTTCATTACATCACCTAAGCTAAGCAAATCATTACGTAAAATATAGCCCATACGATAGGCTATTTCCTCAGGGCATGCCACCATTAAACCTTGTCTTTCCTGTATGGTCGCAATATAGTTGGATGCCTGCAATAAAGAATCATGAGTACCAGTATCCAGCCACGCATATCCACGCCCCAAGGTTTCAACCCTGAGTGCATCTTGCTCCAAATACAAACGATTCAAATCAGTAATTTCCAATTCCCCTCTAATCGATGGCTTTAATGATTTAGCAAAATCCACTACACGCTCATCATAGAAATATAGACCTGTAACTGCATAATGAGACTTTGGCTTCTCCGGTTTCTCTTCCAAACTTATAGCCCGTCCACCTGCGTCAAACTCCACTACTCCATAACGTTCAGGGTCTCTCACCCAATAGGCAAAGACCGTAGCTCCCATATCCTGCTGAGCAGCCTGCTGCAGTTTTTTACTAAATCCATATCCGTAAAATATATTATCCCCTAATACAAGGGCACATCGATCATTACCAATAAACTTCTCACCAATTAAAAAAGCCTGAGCCAACCCATCTGGACTCGGCTGAACCCCATAGGATAGATGTATTCCCCACTGCTCGCCATTTCCTAGCAAACTGCGGAAACTATCCTGTTCATGGGGTGTAGTAATAACCAAAATATCACGAATCCCTGCCAACATCAAAGTCGTTAGAGGATAGTAAATCATGGGCTTATCATATACTGGCACTAATTGTTTACTAATAGACTTCGTTATGGGATAAAGACGTGTTCCTGATCCACCTGCCAATATAATTCCCTTCGTCACTGCCATTTTTTTCTTCCTCCCAATCCCATATTGTCATTTTAAAAATAACTTCTGTCATCGCGAGGCATCAGCCGTGGCGATCTCTGTAACCTCGTCCCTACTCCCCACTTCCCAACCGTTCCCGACGATAACTACCATCTGTTACCCGCTTACACCATTCATCATTCTGTAAATACCAATCAACGGTCTTAACAATCCCAGTTTCAAAGGTTTCTAGGGGCACCCATCCCAATTCTCTCTCAATTTTAGAGGCATCAATAGAATAGCGCAAATCGTGCCCTGGACGATCTTTAACAAATGTAATTTGCTCACGATATGACTTTCCATCCTCGCGAGGACTCTTATCATCCAGAATATCGCATAACGTATGCACAATACTCATGTTAGTCTTTTCATTATGTCCGCCAATATTGTATTTTTTACCAGGTACACCCTGTTCCAAAACTCTTAAAATTGCCCGACAATGATCTTCCACATACAGCCAATCTCGCACATTCTGCCCTGTACCATATATGGGTAAAGACTTACCCTCTAAAGCATTCAAAATCATTAGAGGAATTAGCTTTTCAGGAAAATGGTAGGGACCATAATTATTAGAACAATTAGTAATCAATACAGGTAGCCCGTAGGTATGATAATAAGATCTAACCAAATGATCAGCAGATGCTTTAGAGGCTGAATAGGGAGAATTCGGTGCATAGGTTGTTTCCTCCGTAAAATAACCGGTATCACCAAGTGATCCATATACTTCGTCAGTGGAAACATGTAAAAACCGAAAGGCGTTTCTAGCATCACCTTCTAGACTATGGAAATACTTTCTTGCTACCTCTAAGAGTACAAAAGTTCCATTAATATTCGTCTCAATAAAAGCTGCTGGACTATCAATGGAACGATCTACATGAGATTCTGCTGCAAAGTGTACAACTGCATCAGGCCGATATTCTTCAAAAATCCTTTCAACTATTTCCATATCACAAATATCTCCATGAACAAAGGTATATCTCGGATCATTTGCCACATCACGTAATGAATCCAAATTCCCCGCATAGGTAAGCTTATCTAGGTTAATAATATTTTCATTAGTACTATTTAATGCAATGTGGATGAAGTTACTGCCAATAAAACCAGCTCCACCAGTAACAAGTATTGTGGACATTATAACACTCTCCTACTTCTAGCATAACAAATTTAAGAATTTCACGTTTTGTTATCACACTTGTCGGTACAAACTTCTCTTATTATTGTATAATCCCAGCATCTCTTAATGCCTGTACTTCCAATTTTACACCTTCTTCAAAGGATTTAGGGCTAAATCCCAAATCACAAGTGGCTTTAGAATAGTCAAAATTCTTGTCCTCTTTCAAACGCTGTACCTTTTCATAATCAATAATACCATTAGGAATATAATCTCCTATCTTACCAATAAGCAAGGCCAGTCCATAAGGTATATGTAAAAAATATCTTTTCTTACCTAAAGCTTTCGCTATTTCTGTTAAAAGAGATAAATAAGTTAGAGGTGCTTTCCCAGCAACATTATATTCTTGCATTCTAGTTAGTTCTTCATTAATCATTACGCTATTAATAACTTTAGCTAGATCTTGGGCATAAATAGGATGCATTAGACCATCACCTTTTCCTATAACAGGGAAAACCGGTACTTTATTTATCATTTTTATTAGCTTGTGTATATTCACATCCTGATGATTACCATAAATCATAGTTGGACGTATGATAGTATATATTAAATTACTCTCTTTAATTTTTCTTTCTAATTCGGTGTATAGCAAGGCATATGACTTATACTGACTGTACATCCCTGTTGTATTTATAAATATTACACGTTTTATTCCCTTGAGTAAACAAGCTTGCGTTACAACCTCTGATAAATGTATCGTCGCCAAATGTATCACTAAATCAACGTTTAGAAGTGCATCTGTGACATCTTTAAGATTATTGCCATCGCCATAAACAACATTTTTTTCTTTATCCTCATCCAGCATAAAGGAAATATCCGATGTGGGGCGAACAAAATATTTTACTGTTTGATCTAGCTTTTGTGCTTGTATTTCTTGATATAAGAATCGTCCTGTTAACCCTGCTATTCCAGTAATTAGTATCATACTTTCACCCTCTAGTAGAATTTCCAGCCCCATTTATTGAAATAATAACAGGCTGATTTTATTGTTATAAGTGTTTGTTTAAGTGATTTATGAGACCCTCGTGCCCAAAGATGTTCCACTGAATTATGAGGGTAAAAAACACACTTGGAAATCTCATTTGTTCTGCGGGATAGATCTGCATCCTCCATATGAAGGAAAAATTTCTCATCAAATCCCTCTAGTTTCTTTAATACCTCACTCCGATAAAACATAAAGCACCCTGTTGCATAAGGTATAATAAATTCTTGGCTATAACCTGTATGCTTCATTTGAAACCAATCTTCCCGATCTTGGAAATGCCTTTTTATTATCTTTGGCAAAAAACGGCGAACAAATAAATCAAAAACAGTAGGATTCTGTTTACATAAATATTGAATATCACCGTCAGTATATATAATTTTAGGAGTAACCATTCCTATATTGGGGTTACTTTCCATATAGTTAAATAGCTCTTTTAATATATTGTTTTTTATTCTAAGATCCGGATTGTAAATCAAGTAATATTTTGCTTGATATTGTTTAATAACTTGATTATGCCCATATCCAAAACCGTGGTTCACATTACTCGCTATTATTGAAATGTCTGGCGACTGAATAGACCGAATTACTTTTAACGTTTCATCAGTTGAGTTGTTATCAAAAATAACAATTCTATATGAAATTCTATTAGTGTGGCTAATAATTGATTCGATGGTTTCTTTTATTATGCTTGCATTATTATAAGTAACTATACTTATCAATACGTTTATCATTCTATTACCTCCCTTATATAAAAGTCATTTGTTAAATACTTTCAACAAAGATGTCCTTTAAATTCTATAAATATATCAATTTTTATTCTTCTATGTTTCGTGTACCAATAACAGTCGCAGGAATGCCCCCCATAATCATATTATCTGAAATATCTTTCGTAACAACAGCATTGGCTCCTATAATTACATTATTACCGACCGTAATTCCTCCCAAAACCTTAGCACCCGAACCAATAACTACATTGTTTCCAATAATAGGACGTTTATCTTCTGAATAACTAATATCCATCGACTGAGCCCCAATTGTGACTCCATGATAAATTACGGCGTTCTCTCCAATACTCTGGGCTCCCATTACTATGCCAAAAGTATGAGGAATATATAATCCTTTTCCTATTTTACATCGCATGGCAATTTCCATGCCAAATAGGATAAAATTTACAAGAGAAATTAATCGTGCCAAAACTTTAAGTTCATGAATAAATAAATAGTTTGAAATTCGAAATAATATAATAGGTGTAAATCTCGGGTTCATAATACCTTTTATTAGTCCCCACCAATTTGGATTGCGAGTTAATTGACCCGAAAATTCATATTGTTTCTTCAAATCAGCAAGTAAAATATCATAGAGCATCACTTTGCATCCTTTACCTTATTATCTTTTTTCTGTTTAATTGTCAACAATATAACTTTATTCAGTTGAAATATTATATAAAGAATCCAATTAATATTAGTTCCAAAATAAATTTTTTTTAATCCTTGATCAACGACATTTAAAGCATTATCACTAAGCCATTCAAAATAACGCATTAAAATAGCTATGTGAGTACGTTTAAACACTTCTGGGTGCGTCTTAGCTAATAGTGAATATCCAGCAATAGATTCTCTCATCTTGTTGTATACTGCATCCTTTGATTCAATTCCTAAATGAGATACAGTATTATCAATGTGTAATATAGTATAACTATGCATTATACGGATGCCCCACTCATTATCTTCATATCCATAACCATGAAACCTTTCATCAAAAGGAATTTCTTTCAATATATTTCTACGAACCATAATATTAGATGTTAGTAACTGTCTCCATGGCACTAAGTTTCTTTCCTCAGCGGATTTAACTCCTTTTTTACCGTATAAGTATAAATAAAATTCAAACTCTGTTCCATAAATAATCCTATTATTATAGCTAATTCCGCCGCAGATTACATCGTAATTATTGGCTATTACATAAGACCAATATTTAGATATGAAACCACTACTATCAGGTAGAACATCGGTATCTAAAAATAGTAAATACTCACCTAGAGATTTTTGGACTAATAAATTTCGTATTGCAGCCCTACCAACGTTTTTTTCCAACTCTAAATATACAATTTTGAGGTCTTTATACTCAGAAAATTGTATGCGATTTAAATCTTTAAGATTTTCATTGCTAGAGCAATCATCAACAAAGATCAGTTCAATTTTATCTGCAGAACTGTTCTTTTTAATCTCCTCATATAGCTTCGCTAGCAATGAAGAAATATCCCAGTTAAAGACTGGAACTAAAATTGATAATTTTACATCCATATAACTTCACCTCTTTCCTCACTGGGTTGTATTGCAATAACTATAGCCCTAACAAGATTTTTACAGCGGTGTGGTTCTGCCATTTAAGTAATGATACTAGCTTGCTAATTAGTAGAGGTCCTGAGCATCCTGTAACAAAAACGATTGTAAAAAAAAGATAAAATTCCACTCCAACCTTCCGGAGGATAGTGGCAACTATTACTACTACCACTCCATGTAGTAAGTAAACACAATATGTTTTCCCTTCCATGAACTTCAGAAATGTGAACTCTTGCTTCAAATAAAAATTACAGAAACTCCAAGACATTATAATTCCTATTAACCCTTTAATCAATGACAAACCTACATACCCACTTTGCAACAAATTTAGCGATATAAGCAATAAAAATGTTATAATAAAAGTAGACGGTTTATTAAAATAAAAAGCTACCTCATAATAATAACGTGCCATAAGACATCCAAACCAGAAGAATATTAGTAAATCGAATAGGCGATCCAGTGAAAAAATGTGTACATCTTTCAACGGAGACCATACTTGAAAAATAATTAGTGCGCTTGTAAGAATAATGTTGTATTTCATACACATATTAGATACATGCTGTAATACTGGGGAAATTAAAAATATAAAAAATAAAACTGCCAGAAACCAATAGACAACTACCGGAGCCTGTCCAGGATATAATATGTGGTGTAATATTGAATTAACATTTAGTTCAACTGGGTTTACTGCATACCTCGACACTAAAGATTTTAATATCGTTGTTATTGATATAAAAGTAACATATGGTACCAATAAGCGAATAGCTTTTTTAATAATAAAGTTCCTGTAACTTTTCATCTTATTAAATTTCAAAAAAAGAAAACCAGAAATAAATGCAAAAAGCGGCATATGAAAACTATATATTAATTTGTTAAAAAACTTAATATTTTCCGGTAAAATAATAATGCTATCTGGTGGAAAAGAATGTCCCATCACTACCAGTATCATTGCAAAAGATTGTAACACATTAATAATATTCAAGTTATCTTATCTCCAATCATTTGATGTAAAATGCTCTTCGGATTTGAAATAATTTTATCTGCAAGTCTGAAGTGATTATATAAAATTAATAGTACTTTGCCAAGCCACCGTGGCAAAAACTCTCTCTACTCAATGTTAAGTAAATGAATTTGACAATATGAAATGCCCATTAAAAACCAATAAAGCCTTCCAACAGGAGAGAATAGAAAAGTAGAATCAGTCAACCCATGAAAAAAGACAAAACTACAAGTCATAAGTAAAGCACTTAAACACCACGGATTTTGACACGTTCGCTGTGTTAACTTAACGAAACTATATAGGCAATAACCGGTTAAAGACAAAAATCCGGTAAACCCAACCAGTCCAGTTTCACTGAGGAATTGAAGAAAGTTATTATGAGCTACAGTTAGACTTTTATTTATCGCCTCGGGTAATGCGTATGTAGTGCTATACATGTTTTGAAATTGCCCAAAACCGATTCCGAAGGCGGGATAATCTAGAAACATCTTTATTGAACTATGCCACAAACGATATCTTTCCTCAATAGACTGTATTGAGGATCTTTCCTGCACCATACCACTAATATTTATTCGCTCCACTGCATGTGGGATAGTGAATATTAGTGCCAATATAAATAACAAAAACAATAACGTCATTAGAACTTGTTTCGGCTTTGTAGGCAATTTAAAAAACATGTATAAGATGAGTACTAAAACTGTGGCTAATAATGCTCCCCTTGATAAGGTTAACACAAGAGCGATTGCAGAAATTACAGAAGAAAGCAAACACAGTAGTCCAACAAAACGAGGAAGCAGCTGAGTCTCGATTCCAAAAACCCATAAATAGGGAAGCAAAAGCCCTATGTAACTTGCGGAGTATATACAATCTAACTCAAATGCTGCCGCTCGAGGAGCACCTTTTAAA
>JARBUM010000187.1 GCA_029239675.1 Pelosinus sp.
TGGGTATAAGCGACCGCATCATCGTCATGTGCGATGGCAGGATTACTGGAGAGATGCCAGTAGAGGAAGCCACTCAGGATAAAATTATTGAACTTGCAACAAAATTCGAGACAAAGTTTGCATAATGTATAAGTTATATATGAGATAGGAGTGGTGCAAATGGAAACCAAAATAGAAACCAAAGATAAGAATGTTTTTCATCAGATCATATCAACTCGCGGCATGGGGCAGGTCATCACTGTCACAGGAGGTTTGCTGGTTCTATGTTTAGTATTTGGGATTCTTAATCCGAATTTTTACTCTGGTAAGAATATTACAAATCTGCTTCGCCAGATTGCTCCTTTCATCATTGTAGGCATAGGTCAATCCTATGTACTGATTACCGGCAACATCGACCTTTCCATTGGGTCAGTGCTTGGTATGAGCTGTATGATATCGGCAACGCTGATGACCAAAGGCGTTGATCCATGGCTTGCATCACTGCTTACACTTATCGCCTGTCTGGTGACTGGTGTCATCAATGGAGGACTTGTAGCAGGCTTCAAACTTCCTCCCTTTATTGCTACCCTAGGAACAATGACGGTGGCTCGTGGTGTAGCACAGCTTGTGAACAATAATATGAACACCGATGCAATCGGAGAAGGAGCTAAGGGTTTTAGGGACTTCTTCTACTATGGAAAAACTCTCTCATTATATAACACGGTTTGGGTTGCTCTTGCACTATGGCTGGTATTCAACTTCATTCTCAGCCAAACAAAAGCAGGCCGCCATATCTACGCTATCGGCAGCAATATCGATGCAGCTAAACTATCGGGTGTCAACACAGCTATTACAACAACAAATGCCTATGTTGTAAGTGCATTCTGTGCAGGTGTGGCAGGATTGATTACAGCTGCTACAGGCGGACTTGGAACCATGGATGCCGGTAATAGTTATGAGTTGTATGCCGTTGCAGCCGCGGTTATCGGAGGAGTCAGCACCCTCGGCGGACAGGGAATTCTGCTCGGGACAATCGTCGGTGCGTGTGTGTGGGGTGTTATGCAAAACGGACTTCAGTTTGCGGGGGCTCCCGTAGCACTTCGTAATATTATAATTGGAATTATTGTCATTGTTTCAGTACTAGCAGATGTTGTTGTTCGAAGTGGGAAGAGTAAGAAATCGATAGTCCGATTTTTAGGCGTCAGCCTTAAAATAAAATAAAATATATCTAGGAGGTTATGGAGGAATTATGAAAAAATCAAAACTGGTTTCTATCATTCTTTGCCTGGTATTGGGAGCAGCATTGCTGTTGAGTTCTTGCAGTAGCAGTAACACCACCCCTGCAACAACTACCCCTACAGAAAGCGCAAAAAAACCCTTTAAGGTTTTCCTCATCACAATGGATCTCATGGATCAACACTGGGTATCGGTAGACAAAGGCTGTAAAGCAGCTGCTGCAGAGCTTGGCAACATCGACTACGTATGGAATGCACCAACAAACGGCAAAGACGATGCAGCACAGATTGAATGCATCAACAATGCAGTTGCAGACGGTGCAAACCTCATCCTTCTTGCTTCAAACGGACCTGATACTCAGGTTGCCACACTAAAAGAAGCTGCAGCTCAAGGTGTAAAGGTTATCTATGTTGACTCGCCTGCTAACTTTGATGCACTTCAAACACTAGCTACAGACAATACTGCAGCAGGTAAGACAGCAGGCGAACAAATGATCGCTGGATTAAAGGCAAAAGGCGTTGAAAAAGGCAAAATCGGTATCGTAAATGTAAATGCTGCAACAACTTCAACTGTTCTGCGTGAAAAAGGCTTCCGCGCTGCTTTCGAAGGCACTGGCTTTGAAATCCTAGAAACACAATACGGTGAAGGTCAAGTTGATAAATCCCAACAAATTGCTACAAACTATATTACAGAAGGCTGCGTTGGTATTTTCGGAACTAACGAAGGCGGAACTGTAGGCGTTGGTAATGCAATCGCAGAAGCAGGCGGCAAGGTTGTAGGTGTTGGCTTTGATAAATCTGATGCTGTTCTTCAGCACATAAAGAGCGCTAACCTACTATGCACAATGGCTCAAAACCCTTATGTTATGGGTTATGAAGGTATGAAATCAGCCAAAGTTGCACTTGACGGCGGAACAATATCTCAAAAGAACTACGATACAGGCGTTTCAGTTATTGACATAAATACAAAATAGAAATTAATCGTTGCTTACTTGGAATTTTATGCAAATGTTAAAAAGGGGCTGTGCCAAGCTGGAATAATCATCTGGTTTGAGTCAGCCCTTTCGTTTTGTTGTTTTTGTAGCTTTTGAGATGCAAAAACTAAAATACCTCTGAGGCTTTAAATCCTCAGAGGTATGGATCACAATGGCGGAGAGAGAGAGAGATTCGAACCCTCGGACCGCTATTAACAGTCACACAAAATGTTCACAGTTATTAGATACAAGTCATTATTATAGATTTCTATGAAACTTATTTTTCGCTCACGAAAGTTAACGAACTATGATTAATTTTTATATTCTGTTAGAATCTTCGAGATAAATTGTTCTAGGTTTCCCTTGTAATCATTGTATTCATCAAATCTATTGTAGACATACTCTGTCAAAACAAATCCATCATTGGTCTCTCTTTTGGCACTTTCAATAGAATTCCCATCTACCATTTTTCTTGATAATGCTCTTACAAAAGATTCCTTAACTATTTCATCCCAATTGTCATACCCTTGTTTTACTGCATTAGATTGTTGTACATATTGCATATTATTAGATAACCTATTTACTTCATTATCTAGATTATCAATCATTGGATTAATTATTCCATGTAGATATTCATGGGTTATATTTATTATATTTGGCTCATTGGATGGTCCAGTTAATATTACACCTTTCCCTTTGTATAAATCAATATTTCCTAGACCAAATCCCCTATAGTATGCATCAAGTAGGTTTACCTCAATATAGAAACCATCTGAACGTGGTGTATCAACTCTTAGAAAATTATTGGTTTTTGCAATTGATTCATACACATTATATGAATACTTTGCTAATTCCCTATCATAATATGGCTTATATTTTTTATAAAGTTCCTCAATATTTGCTTTTACATAAAATTCTTTAAGATACTTATCAATTCCTTGTATCTCATACTTTCCTAAAGGCTCTATCGGTGTAAAATCTGGTGCTGCACCTAGTTTTTTTAATGAGTTCTTGTAATACGCATAGTCTTTTCCATGATTAGTATAGAAATTATTATCTGTCAAATCTAGCTTTAGAGCTTCTAAATCATCTCTTACCATTTTTCTAACTTCATGGAATCCCGATTTATTATTCTCATCATCATACCCTGTATAATTCATAAAGGCATAAATAGTAAATGTTCTAATATCATTTTCAAATATAATCTGATTCTTTAGCTCATTAATTAATTCAGTTAATTCTTGGGATGGTACAATTACTGGTTTAGCACTAACTATCGTCACTGTACTATTGAAACTATTCCAACCTACTGTTGCACCAAAAGCTTCCATTACTTTTCTTATAGGAAGATAAGTCTTTCCATCTTTTGATACAGCTTCTGTATCATTCTCAATTCTTTCACCATTCTTTAATATGTACTTAGCACCCAATGGAATCTCTACTTTAATACCATCTTTTTCAGCAATAGCTGTCTTAGTATCTTGATTCCAACTAACAGTAGCACCAAATTTCTCAAGTGTTACTCGGAAAGGAACTAGGATTCTACTATTACTATCTGCAAATGGATAGCCTGAAGTATTATTAAACTCTATAAGTTCATCATTAATTGATATCTTAATGTTATTCTCTGCCGCAAATCCGTTTAATGGCGCAACTAAAACTGTTGACATGATTATAGCTATAATAAGCACTACTGATATTAGATTATTTTTTCTCATCTTATTCCTCCTAAGTTTTAAATATATTGCCTTTTCTTGTTTCGACATTTTTCAAGTTTTTCCTCTATAGTAAATTAAAGTTATTTATTAGTATACCTAATCAAATTCTATGGCTTTTTCTTCTTTTTTCGTCATTTATACCTATTACGACGCCTCCTCGTCGCCTTTTAATTGAATCTTCAACCAAAAACTGAAAAAAGGACTGTACATTCAATCTGTACAGTCCTTGTAATTACATAATTATGGCGGAGAGAGCGGGATTCGAACCCGCGGACCGCTATTAACAGTCACACGATTTCCAG
>JARBUM010000188.1 GCA_029239675.1 Pelosinus sp.
TCGGAGCAGCTGTAATACTTTCGCTGAAGACACTAAATACAGTCATCCCGCAGAACATAATAACAGAATACGAGTAACTTCCATCTATACCGCCGCTGGGCAAAGTTCCCCAGCGGGATTTGAATACCACACTAAAAATAAAAGTATAAACTGCTAGCATCAGAAGAGGCTGCATAACGCTCCAGGCTAGTCCGCCAGCAGTCCCCCTGTATCTGCCGTAAATATTGCGCTTGACTAACTGCCTCAGTAGTTCACGATTCTCGCTAATCAGTTTGAACGGAGCAGCTATATTAATAAGGGCTTTACTGAAATTCAACAATCTCTTCACATTTTTCTCCCAAGGATACAATTTGTCTGGATAATATCACAGATCATTATCACAATTTCAGGATCGAGCGTACCATAGATGGGTAGAGTAAGGATTCGCTGAGCGGTGTAACGAGCTGTTTCTAACTCAGCACCGGCATAAAGACCGTTGTAGCACTCGCAGTCACATGTCAACGGATAGAAATACTTTCTCGCATAAATATTGTAATTCGCAAGTTTCTCAAATAAAACGTCACGGGTTATCCCATAGCTGCTTTCATCTACAAGAATCGGAAAGTATGCAAAATTCGCTTTCGTAATTTTGTCAGAAGGCTTAGGCAATACTATCCCCGGGATCTGTTTAAGACGGTCATAATATATGTCTGCAAGATGACTTCTGTTTATGATCTCCTTTTCAAACCCTTCCAAATTGCATAGTCCCATTGCAGCCTGAAACTCGTTCATTTTTGCATTCAGTCCGATCTCCGTAATCTGCTCGGCGTTTGCAATTCCAAAGTTCTTGAATAAATCCAATGTTTTTTCTAGTTCAGGATTGCCATAGACAAGAGCACCGCCTTCTATGGAATTGAAAACTTTCGTCGCGTGGAAAGAAAACATGGAAACATCGCCATAGTTAGCTATTGAACGCCCGTTATATTCCACACCAAACACATGCGCCGCATCAAATATCAATTTCAAGTTGTGCTTCCTTGCAATGCGCTCCAACTTTTCTGCTGCACAAGGAAAACCGTAGACATGCACTGCAAGAATAGCAGATGTTTCCGGTGTAATAAGAGCTTCAACCTTATCTTCATCAATCGTATAATCGGTTGGTTTTATGTCACAAAAGACCGGACGCAGATTATTCATCGTTAAAGCATGAGTTGTCGAGACAAAGGTAAACGGGGTCGTTATGACCTCACCTTGCAAGCGTAATGCTTTAATCGCCAAGTCCAATGCCAAGTGCCCATTCACACACAAGGTAACATGCTCGAAATCAAAAAAATTCTTGAGCTGATTTTGGAACTCTTGATGGAGGGCACCCTGATTTGTCAGCCAGTGCGTATCCCAAATCTGTTTGATTTTATCAATATAGCTTTGATATGACGGCAAAACCGCCCGTGTCACCAGAATAGGAGAACTTAATTTTTCTAAATTCATAAAAACACCTCTCAATTAAATTACCTTCGTAGAACACGATTAACAATCGCTTTTGCTAACCGAATCCTATCTACTATTATCACTGCTAATGACCTTTTGCTTAGTGGTGAAACATTTTCTCCATGACGCACATAATAAATTAGCTTTTCTTCCATAAATTCAATATTCATGTTAAAAAGGCTTCCCATAATGCCAATCCATCTATCATGATAAATAGCATCCGCAGGTATCGGAAGAATAATATTTTTCACCTTCGATCTAAAAGCCATGCAACAACCAGTATAACTATTGAATATGAAATTTTTTATTGCACTTGTATTAATCTTCCTAATTTCAGAAAAGGAATGATAGAGAATATTCTTGTTTGCATCAATTATAATGGCATCGTGAAAAAGAATATCTGCTTTACTGGTTCTAAAAATCTCTAGGAGTCTTTCCACTTTATTATCCATCCATATATCATCTTGATCACTTAGGAAGATAATATCACCAGTAGAAAAATTGATACTCTTCTCAAATGCAGCTAAAAATCCCAAATTACTTTCATTTTTATATACTTTTACTCTTATATCATTTATATTATCTAAAATGTTAGTAGTATTATCTGTTGAACAATCATCAACTATGATAACTTCATCATTTAGCCTAAGTTGCTTTAAAATGGAATCTAATTGACGCTTGATATATTTTTCACCATTATAAGTAGCCATACATACTGAAACTTTCAAGGATATCACCTATTATCTTTTATTAACAATTTATATAAACTAATAGAATATTGAGGGAAAATCGTACAAGCACCATATTATGCCTTCAGCCTTGGTTACTTAATATATAGTCTTGCAACGCTTCTTCCCAAGAACGCATTACCTTACCTACTGTTAGCCTTAACATTAAATTATCCATTGATGAATATGCTGGTCTCGGAGCGGGACGACCTAACTCTGCGGTCGTCTGGGGTAATACCTTGACTTCATAACCAGCTAATTCAAATATTTTATTAGCAAAATCATACCAAGTCGTCGTACCAGTACATGCTGTGTGATATGTACCATAATGTTCAGTTTGTGCCAAGTGTAAAATTGCTTCAGCCAAATCAACTGTTGAAGTCGGGCATCCGTACTGGTCATTAACTACTTTGAGTTCATCATACTCTTTACCTAGTTTCAGCATAGTTCTAACAAAATTATCACCATCGCCATATAACCAAGCTGTTCTAGTAATAAATAATTTGTTTACTATTTGTTTAGCTAATATTTCTCCTGCTAGCTTACTTTTACCATAAATGCTTTGGGGATTTGTTTGGTCGAATTCATTATAAAGCCTACCTAATGTACCATCAAAAACATAGTCAGTACTAACATAAACCATTTTCGCATCACATTTTAGGCAAGCCGCTGCAATATTTTGCGTACCAATGGCATTTACCTGATAAGCTAAATCGGGGTTAGCTTCAGCATTATCAACATTTGTATAAGCAGCCCCATGTATAACTATATCTGGATTATAGGTAGTAATTACACGCAAAGTCTCTGCTTGATTCGTGATATCCATACTATCAATATCAGTAGCTAAAAATTCTTGTCCTTGCAAGCGGCATTGCAATTCTCTGCCCAATTGTCCCTTAGCACCAGTAATTAAATACCGCATTTCACTATCATCCTATCTATTGTCATACATCTTTCCGTAATAATCCTGGTATTCGCCACTGATAATACGTTCCCACCAAGGCTTATTATCCAAATACCATTGGATTGTTTTCTTAATACCTTCGTCAAAAAGAGTTGTTGGCTCCCAACCTAGCTCTGTTTTTATTTTGGTTGGATCAATGGCATATCGTCTATCGTGACCAGGTCGATCGGAAACATATTGAATTAGACTTTCATCTTTGCCTAGTTCGCGGATAATTGTTTTAACCACTTCTAGATTTGTGCGCTCATTGTGTCCACCAATATTGTAAACTTCACCTACACGCCCACTATGGATAATTAAATCAATGGCTGAGCAGTGGTCTTCGACATATAGCCAATCGCGGACATTGTCACCGGTACCGTATACAGGTAGTTTTTTATCATTCAAGGCATTGGCAATCATTAGAGGAATGAGCTTCTCCGGAAAATGATAGGGGCCATAGTTATTAGAACAACGCGAGATCGTTATTGGTACTTTAAAGGTACGATGATAGGCTTGTACTAAGAGGTCAGCCGATGCTTTGGATGCTGAATACGGACTGGAGGTATGAATCGGTGTTTCTTCGGTAAAATATAGATCGGGTCTGTCGAGTGGAAGATCACCGTATACCTCATCTGTTGATACCTGATGATAACGCTTAATGCCATATTTTTTACAGGCATCTAGCAGCACACTAGTACCAATAACATTGGTTTGTAAAAAGATTCCCGGATTTTCGATTGAACGATCTACGTGGCTTTCAGCGGCAAAGTTTACAATAATATTAGGTTTTTCTGCTTCAAAAAGCTGATATATGAATGCTCTATCAGCAATATCGCCTTTAACAAAACTGAAATTAGGATTATCCATGACAGGCGCTAATGTTTCCATATTACCAGCATATGTGAGTAAATCCAGGCAAATAATTTTATCGGCGGGATGTTGCTTCAGCATATAGTGAACGAAATTGCCGCCGATAAAGCCAGCAGCACCGGTAACAATTATCTTCATTTAATTTGCTCCTTGATATACAAAGTTTAAATCAACACGATCTTTTAACAGCGGTGCA